>JABWAT010000013.1 GCA_013360915.1 Bacteroidota bacterium | reverse complement strand
GATTTCGCGACCCAACAGATCGAATACAACCAGTCTTACCTTTCCACTGACCGGGATCGAGAAATCAATCCGGGTGGAGGGGTTAAACGGATTCGGGTAGTTCTGTCCAAGAGCCAGCCTGGTGGGTTGTTCGCCGCCAATGGAAAGCACCTGACTGTAGGAAACCGTTCCATCGAGGTCAAGTTGCTTCAGACGGAAGATTGTCTTATGAGCGGTGATTGGTGATTGGAAGGAATACGATTTCGGTGAATTGGTCGTTCCGTTACCAGCCACAAAACCGACTGTCTCCCATTCTTCCGAATTCTGACTTCCGGACCCTGAGGTTCTCGAAGGGTCAAAATTCTTCTTTTCCACTTCCCACCCATAATTGTTCAGTTCCGATTTGGTGGACCAGTTCAGGATGATCTGATCACCCGATACCGAGCCGGTGAAGGAGGCCAACTCCACAGGAAGCGGATTTTCACCACTGGTACCGACTGCAAACTCAGAGAAGGAAGTCAGACCGGAAATGGTGATATACGGATTGTCATGTAACACAGTGGCAAAGAATGGTGCACCGGTGACATCGACCCACGTGGCATTTTCATCCTCGCGTTTCACCACTTTGATGGAATTGAAATCGGTGATCCCGGTAATTCCGGTCAGATCAAGTGTGATGGAGTAAGTGAATCCGGAAAGTCCTGTATTCACAATGGACCAGTATTTATCCTGAGACAGACCGGTGATGCCAATAGGAAGATCACCGTTGACGGTCGGGCTGTTACTGGTGGTCGCTGTCAGGGTCCCGGTTGATTCGCTTCCATCGGTGAAGGTGATAGTGGCTCCGGTGCCACCCAGAACAAATCCGCCTGTTTCTCCGCTGGAGACAGTCGGTGTTGTGGAAGTGGACTTTGCACCCACCTGATATTTCATCATCAGGCGTGATTCCACCAATTTCCGTTCTGCATCAGACAGCACTTTATTAAAGATGAGCAACTCGGCGATATCACCAGAGAACAATTCACCCATTCCGATTCCCGGCAGGTTGTAAGCCCCGATCTGAACCGATCCGGTATGAGCTGCTCTTCCCGATGCAACGGAACCGGTTTCGGTACCGTTTACATATCCTTTGGCAGTGGTTCCATTGTTCGACAAGGCCATGATATCGAAATTATTCACATTGATGACACCAATATTGCCACCAGATGACCAACTACTTCCGTTACCACCATACGTAAAGAGTTGAGCGCCATCGAATCCATAAATGAAGTAAGTCTGATCAGATACCACACGTTGACGTGCGGCTGAGCTGGTTTTAATCACGCTGATAACAGTAACACCCGATCCCATGGTGATTGAGGGCGATTCCATGTGATCATTGGTTCCATCAAAGCGGATCACCGGTTTGCCATTTACCGTTCCACTGACATACTGAGGTTGATAGTCAGCCGTTGCCTGAGTCACTTCCCCGCCACCGGGTACCAGATTGGTCCAGGAAGAAACAAAACCGGAACCATCCTTGGTCACGCCCGAGTCGGCACGGACCCAAAGCACGAGATCCTGAGAAGGTGTTTTATATTGGAAGGATTTTGCAGCAGTGGTTTCCGTTCCGGTGGTATTTGTTGCTGTCAGGCGGTAATAATAAGTCGCGGTGCTGAGTCCGGTCAGGTTAACGGTCACATCTTTAGAGTATTTTTTTACCGTGGCACCCGACAGGTTCCATGAAGGCGAGTTGACGGTGGTCCCGGTATTTCCGTTGCCAGACATATCGGAAGCGGTGCTACCACTGGTTTCATTCAATTGCCAGTAAGCGTTCAGACCGGTTTCGTTTCCGGTAAGGGCTTTGTCATAATTGGCAGCAATGTCTGCTGCCGACCGGACTACCGACCATAGTCTGACTTCATCGATGTTTCCGCCAAAATAGTTACACTGACAGCTTGCAGGTTCCTGACGGCCGATATTGATATTTCCGTTATCCGGGGTGATCGATGAAATGGCATCGGTCACTGTTGTCAGCAAGGCACCGTTCAGATAAAACTTAACACTGTCATTGGCTGCATCGAAAGTCATGGCAACATGCGCCCACTCATTAACAGGAACCGAAGCAGATGAATATTTCCAGGTTCCACCCGTGCCCGTCGTACTGTAGAATCCGAGTTTGTTACTCTGAATCTGGAAGAGATACCGGTAATTTCCCTTGTCAATAATGGTATTATTACCTGATGCAAATTGATAAACCCAGGCTTCGATGGTCAGTTTATCGGTGAAATCGAGAGTTCCGTTATCAGGGATATCGACATATTGTGAGCCACCCAGACTTAAGGACCGACCAGCAACATCGGTATAATAGGTTTCAGAAACCGAACCACTCCCAACATCGGTGGCACCGGTAAAGGATGAATTCGTGGCATACTGAAATTTGTAGTTGGTGTTTGATCCGTTCGCCGCTACCACACCACTCAGGGTGGCTGTTCCGCCTGCCACATTGGTTGCGTCATTCAGAACCAGAACGGGCCGCGGGGACCGTAGCGTAGTGAACGTTTTAATAGCACCGTTAGTGGTTCCTTTCTCATTGGTGGCCACCACACGGAAATAATAGATGGTTCCTTCACTTAAACCGGTCACACCTTTGGTAGCCGGGCTGAATGAAGAACCACTCCCGGCTGAAGTTGAGGCAGTTGTTGAATAAGTTGCCAGAGTTGAACTGGTCCCATACTGAAAGGAATAGGTAGTTGCATATCCGTTCGGATTCACGCTTCCATTCAGGGTAACAGTGGTGTAAGCAACATCGGCTGCATCGGTGGTGGTCACCATGGGTGCAGCAGACTGAAGGTTGCCGTAATAGTCATCGTTATCGGTTTGGGATTCGGAATCATTGGCTGCACTGTTCGAAGAAAAACTGATTCCATCTGCTGCAACGGTTGAGCCCGGATGTACGAAGATCGCACCCGCTTTACCTTGACCGGCAGTACCACCGGTACCGGCTGTTCCGCCCGTCGCAGTATTGTTATTGAACGTGCAGGAAATCAGAGAAACGATACTTCCTGAACGGACAAACAAGGCACCACCCAAACCGGCACCGCCGCCGCCACTTCGGCAATAGGTATCTCCGCCTGCAAATACCGAACTGGTTGAGGATCCGCCAAACTCACCCGGGGTTCCCGGATTGACTGTGGACCATGCACCGCTGGTTCCATCATTCTTACTGCCGACGGCACCGGCTCCACCACCGTAACCGCCATTTCCTCCGGCACCACCGGCATAACGGCCATAGCCGCCCGATCCACCACCGCCCCCGAATGAGCCAGCAGAACCCGCCCCTCCCTGGAAGGAACTGGTGCTGAATCCGGCAGCCCCACCTGAACCGGCAATGGGTCCGTCTCCTCCAATCACACCATAATTAAAACTTCCATTCGAATTAGAACTGCCACCGACTGCAGTGTTTCCGGAAAACGTTACCGACTGAAGAACCATGGTTCCGGAGTTGACGTACATTCCGCCACCCATACCGGCACCACCGCCACCACCCCAGGCAGGACTTCCTCCCTGTGCTTTTCCGTTGATGACAGAAAGGTCATTGATTTCGCTGGTTCCACCATCTACGAAAAACGGCCGGTAAAGATTGTCGCCACTGATGCTCAGAGAGCCCGCGCCCGGACCGTAAATGGTCAGATCCTGAGTAATGGTTGGCAGGCCAGAGGCCAGTGTAATGGTTCCGGAAATACCAGTGGCATCGATGATATCTGCACCCGGATTGGCTTCTGCATCAATGATTGCCTGACGCAGCGAACCGGCACCTGAATCATTCGTGTTTGTAACCGTATAGGTCGTCTGAGAGCGACCAGCAGTGGCAATCAGAAGCAGTCCGATTGCGGTACCCAGAAAGGCGGCCGACTTCAGCAAAGAGGCCGGAAAGCGCCGGTTGGCAGTAACATGTTTCATTGTTTTCACTCCATTGTTTTGTGACAGCCGGGAACCCACCCCCGACTGATACAAAAGTCCGGCCAATCAGCCTAATGGAGTTATCACTTTTTGCGCATGCATTATCACAATTCATGCAAGATGAAACCGAGGAAACCGGTTCCAGAGGAAATCAGGAGGAAAGCAGGTCCGACGGAGATTGGCCATGTGTATCGCGGAACAATTTGCTGAAATAGGCCAGGTTAGGAATCCCCACCTCCCAGGCCACTTCATTCACCCGGCGGTTTCCTTCCATCAGCAGGGCCTTTGCGATTTGCATCCGACGGGTCCTGATCAGGTGATTGGCCGGATTTCCTGTCAATGCATTCAGCTTCCGGTTAAGCTGGGACTGACTCAGAAAGGCAGCTTTCGCCAGCATGTCCACCGACAAGTCCGGATTGGAAATCTCTTCGTCAATGACCGCCAGCAGGCGATCCAGTAGGTCCTGGTCATGAACCGGCAGTCCGGCAGACACTTCCTCTGCGGTTCCGATTCCGGCTAAAAGGGAGGTGTAATAGGTCCTCAGGCGATCGCGGGATTTTAACAGATTTCTGATGATGGCCAGTAACTCTTCGGCCTGAAATGGTTTCCCCAAATAGGCATCGGCACCGGTTTCCAGACCAATCAGCTTGCTGTCCAGACTCGATTTGGCAGTCAGCATGATCACGGGGATGTGAGAGGTGGCGCGTTCTGTTTTCAATGCTTTCAGCAGGTCGTATCCGTTCATCACCGGCATCATGACATCCGAAATGATCAGGTCTGGAACCGATGAGAGGGCCATTTGCAGACCTTCAGCCCCATCATTGGCTGTTTTAAACGCAAATCCTTCAAGCAGGCCACTCAGGTAAACCTGCAGATCGGCGTTGTCTTCCACCACCAGAATGGTTTCCTTCCTCGGCAGGTCGGCTTCTGGTGAAGCTTCTGGTGAATCCTCACGCACGTCAATCAGGTCGGGAATATCCACCGACAACGGTGTGGGAGAGAATGGGGTCCCGGCGGATGGAGCCGGGGCCGCTGTCTGTTCCCTGACCGGCAGGGTAATGGTAAACCGGGAACCGGCCCCCGGATAGCTGTAAACGGAAATGGTGCCGCCATGCAAAGTGACGAGTTCCTTCACCAAAGCCAAACCGATACCGGATCCTTCAAATGATCGCGTCAGGCCGGTTTCCACCTGATAAAACCGGTCAAACAAAAAGGGCTGCTGCCCCGGCGCAATTCCGATTCCGGAATCTTCCACCGACAAATGAATCACCGGCGGATTCTGAGTTGTTTCTGCTTTGACATCCACCCGGATTTCATCCCCCTCCCTGGTGAATTTCAATGCATTCGACAGCAGGTTTGCCAGCATTTTCTCAAGATGATCCGGATCAAAAGAAAACCAGAGATCTTCCTCAGGACCGGTGTAACTGACTTCCCGTTTTTTCATGGCAGCCAGATTCGCAAATTCCGATGTCATTGCCCTAACCATACCGGTGAAATTCTGTATGGATGGTCTGAATGGCAGCTCTCCGGAATCGGCTTTGGAAATGGCCAGTAGCTGGTCTATCAACCGTTTCAACCGGCGTGCATTTCTGATCATCAGGGTGGTATCGGGGTCGTTTTTCTTCAGCGCCTGTTTTTCCAGCGGCCCCAGAATGAGGGTCAGCGGAGTTCTGAATTCATGGGCAATGTTGGTGAAAAAATCGCTCTTTTTCTGATCGAGCTGACGAAGTTTTTCGGTCTGATGGGCCAGTTGTTCGTTCGATTCCCTGAGTGAGACCGAGAGTTCCTGCAACTGATGGGTCCGGTTGGTCACCTCCTGCTCTAGCAGTCGTTTTTCGCGCTTTACCCGTGATAACCGCGAAACCACCACCCAGGAAAGCAACCCGGCCAGAAGCAAAATCTGAAGAACACGGGCCCACCAGGTGGCATAGACCGGGGGATGAACTTCCACCGGAATGGAAAGCTGAGTGGGGGTCCAGTGACCCGCTTCATCGGTGGTACGGATGTTCAGCCTGTACGATCCGGCAGGAAGCGAGGCAAAGGTAATCAGGCGCCGGGTTCCCAACTGAATCCAGTCCTGCTTGAACCCTTCCAGCTGGTAGCTGTAATGAACCGACCCAGCGCGCGAAAACTGCAGACTGGCTACTTCCACCGAAACCAGAAAATCTTCCGCAGTGAATTGAAGTTCCTTCAGATGATTGATGGATTGCCCGGTTTCAGCTGAAAAATCGGGGTATGGAATCGCATTGACCGAGACCCCGGTCAGATAAACGGGAGCCTGAACCAGATTGGCATCAGACAAGTCTTTCGTATTCACCGAGGTGATTCCGTCGGTTCCGCCAAACCACAACCGTCCATCAGGTCCGGCCACTGCTGCAAACCGGTTAAACATTTCATTGCGGATTCCATCATTCGCATCGAAGTTTCTGATGCTTAACGACCCCGGTTTTCCGGATGATCCAACCGGGAAACTGATCCGGCTGAGCCCCACGGGGGTGCTGATCCAGATGTTTCCATCCCGATCCAGGAGACAGTCCATCAGATTATCATGAATCAGGCCGTCTGCAGTGGTCAGATGTTTCAGGGATCCATCCAGCGGAGACCAGACAAACAACCCTGATCCTGAACAGGCCATCCACAACCGGCCCCACCGGTCCTGGGCCATCCCAGTGATGTTCTGTGGGCGTCTTGCAGTTCCCGACGTGATCAGCGAATCGAGCCGCTCCAGACGGTTCGTCAGGTAATTCAGCCTGACGACACCTGCCGCATTGGTTCCCATCCAGAGATAACCGGCTTTGTCTTCGTGGAAATCCTGAATGAAAGTGTGATTCAGGCTTGCCAGCGTCTGACCATCGAGTTCGCTCAGATCAAGATCCGGACCCGGATTTTTATAACGGAAATTGCCACTGTACGTACTGAACCAGACATCACCGCGTGAATCGGCAAAAATGGTATAGGCCAGCGAAATGGATCGTTTATACCGGTCGCGTAAGTTGGTGAATTGCCGGGTGGCCGGATTCCATATCTGCACACCTCCGCTGTTGGTACCGATCCAGAACCGGCCGAAGGCATCTTCTGCTATGGTGTAAACGGTGTTATCCAGTAATTTCCGCTGATCACCCTTCGATGATTCAAAGACAAAAGGCTGCCGGGATCCCTCAGAAAACACATTAATTCCCCCGCCGTTGGTTCCCACCCATAACCGGTTTTCCGAATCCAGAAATAACTCGTGCACATCGGGATTGGTTAACCGGAACGCCGATTCCTGCGAGGTCTGATCCTGTCGGAACAACCGGAAATTCAGATTGATCCCCTGAACACCGGCTCCGTCGGTACCAACCCAATAGACACCGGGTCTTTCTTTGAAAATGGCATGGACATCGTTATCTGCCAGATTGTTCAGACCCGGGAGAGTTTTGGCAAACTGATCGCGAACCCTTCCATCCGGACCGAGGTGAAACAGCCCCCCTCCGTTGGTACCAAACCAGACAGACTCATCAGTATCCACATGGATAAACCGGATGTCATTGAAGGGAAATTGTTCGGGTGGATTGGGATATTCCCACACATCGCTGAATTGTCCCGTCCTGATGTCGAAGGTTTTCAGACCATATCCCCAGGTTCCGACATAGAGCGTATGGGTATTTTTCCAGGCCAGAGACCGGATGGACTGATGATAGGAAAATTCCGGAATGAGCGTTTTCCAGGAAAAAGGGGTGATTGTTTTTCGGTCCGGGGAAAAACGGAGCAATCCCCCGCCGATTGAACCCAGCCACAGGGTTCCGTCAGGGGCCGGAAGAATGGCGGTGATGTTGTTGGAAACGACGGTTTGTTTCCAGGCATCGGTATCGAAAAAGTGAGTGGTGGTTCCGGTCTGAAAGGAGTGGTACAGCAGTCCGGAACTGAACGTACCAACCCAGAGTCCTTTTTTTCCGTCGGGCACAATGGTACGTACATCGGTGCGGGGAGCAGTGGTATCCGGAATGGAAACGGGAACTTCGGAAAACTGAAGACTGAGGCGGTTAAAGGCCAGCACCTGCCTTCCCACTGCCAGAAACAGTGAGTCGCCACCATTGCCGGTCAGCGCCTCGAACATGTTATCGCCTTCCACGGCCTCAAACTGATCACGGGTACGGAAAACCGTTACCCGATACCCATCAAACTTGTTCAGCCCGTCACGGGTAGCAATCCATAAAAAACCGTCCCGGTCCTGATGCAGACCTGTTACCGAGTTGTTGCTTAACCCACGCTGCTGGGTAACAGACAAGGTTGAAGACTGCGCAACCAGCAAAAGGGGAATGATCGCTGCCATTCCAAAAACCGATCCGATCAGTGCTTTTTTCATGGAACGGTAAAGGTACGGAATGAAACCGCAATCCCGAGAGGAAAGACCCTGGGAATTCAACGCGTGCAACCCGGTAAAACTTCGGTCTGATCAAAGGAAGGGTCCCCGCCACATTCCCTTATCGGCAACTTTCATTTTGGGCTGGGTGTATTCTCGCAATGGTCACAAACCCATCTTTAATAATTTTCTAACCAAACATCTTACAATACTGTGACAAAAGGTGGTATGTTTACTTTCCTTTATTTTTTGCCACTTTTTATGAACATGAAACGACCCGCTTTGTTGATCTGGGTAACCGGATTGGTGATTTTTTTCTGGTGTCTGGTTCTTGTCTGGCCGTACTATTCGTTGCCTCTTCATGAACGACCTTTTCACGCCAGCCATGCCCAACTGAAGCCGGGTGGCGAGATCGGACATAAAGCCGGAATCGCCGGGACCATTCTGATGGTGGTGGGCGTCACCAGTTATAGTCTCAGGAAACGATGGAAACGACTCTGGACGGCGGGCAGCATCCGGCATTGGATGAACTTTCACATTTTCTGCTGTGTGGCCGGTCCTGCCTTGATTTTCTTTCACACTGCCATGAAAATCGGAGGCCTGGTTTCTATTGCTTTCTGGTCCATGCTTGCCGTTGTGGTTTCCGGAATTATCGGCCGTTTTTTTTACACTCAAATTCCCCGCTCTTTTTCCGGACTGGAATTGTCTGTGAATGAGGTGAATCAGCAACTGAGGGATCTGAAAACCAGATTAACTACCGAGTACGATATACCGGCCGAATGGGTGGAGGAATTTCATTTTCCCGATCCACCATCCGGCACCGGACCTTTGCGGCTGGCGGTTCGTCTGATCAACGACCGGCTGGAATGGAACCGGTTCAGAAAATCCTGTATCACCAGGCTGCAATCAAGACAAATTTCTCCTTCCCATCAAACAGCCATTCTGACCATCCTGTTTGACCGGGCACACCTGATAAGAAAAAAATCCAGCATGCACATTTTCCAGCATTGGCTTCACCTCTGGCATGTGTTTCATTTACCATTTGCCCTCATCATGGGAGTTGTTTTACTGCTTCACATCGGAATTTCAATTTATACAGGTTACGGGATCGGATTTTAATTATGACCACCAAGAAACTGGTACAATATACCTTCGTCATCATTGCATTGATTTTCGGCAGTTTATTTCTTGCCATTCTGATTCATGATCCTTCAACGGACCAGGTGACCCACAATCACAGTCAGGATGCGAAGTCCCAGGTCCATGATTTTCAGCATCCGCCTGTGGTGGACATTCAGAAACAGAATGAAATTGCCAGACTGGAAACCTTCATTCATTCAAATCCGGAGGATCTGACCCACCTGCAGATGCTGGCCGATCTGTATGCCGGGAACAACAATCCCCTCAGCCGGCCCCTTTTCAGAAAACTGATTAACCAGAAACATCAGGTAGCCGACAACTGGGTGGCCCTCGGACAAACCTTTGACCTTGCACATGAACTGGATTCGGTTATCAATTGCAACATGAATGCACTTCTGGCCGATTCCGGAAATCCGAAGGCACTGTACAATCTTGGCGCGATTGCCGCCAATGCAGGTGACACCAAAAAGGCACTTGATTACTGGCACCGGATCGATCTTAAAAAGGCGGATGAGGAAGTGACCCTGCTCGTTACCAACGGTCTCAAAATTCTCGATGACGGGAAGTAATGTTCCAACCCTGGAAATCTTCAATTCTTCCGGTTTGGGGAACCGTCATCATTTTCTTTCTGATGATCCCTTTCCACCCGGTCACGGCCCAACTGCTTTCTCCCGGAACACTGGGTAAGGCACACCGGCATCTTGAAGGAATTGAAAATTGCCGGAAATGTCACTCAGGCGATAAAGAAATCGACCCGGGAAAATGCATGGATTGCCATCAGAGTATCGGGGCAGATTGGACATCGGGCCAAGGATATCATGGCTGGCTGAAAATCAACGAAAAAAAGACCTGCATTCAATGCCATTCTGATCACAACGGATTGAATTTTGAAATGGTCCGTTGGCTCGAGACGGATAAAACCAGACTGAATCATTCCAAAACCGGTTATGAACTGATTGGCGCACACCGTAAAGCCACTTGTGAATCGTGCCATCAACCAGCCAATCACTCCGAAAAATTACGCAAGGCAGACCAGAGTATTCAATCTGCCACCACGTACCTGGCATTGACCACTCAGTGCCTTTCCTGTCATTTCGACGAGCACAGAGGAACCCTTGGAGAGTCCTGTGAAGATTGCCATGATCTGGAGAACTGGAAAAAGGCCACCCTGTTTGATCATACCAAAACCAAATACCCATTAACCGGCAATCATCAGACGGTAAAATGTGCCTCCTGCCATCAGCCGGTTAAAGATGAAAAAGTCTGGCGGGATCAAAAGGATGGCGAATACCTGCAGATGGACCGGCTCAAATTTCCCCAGTGCCTGAGTTGTCATCAGAATCCGCACCCGCCGGGCATTTCCACTGCCTGCGAATCCTGTCACAATACCACTGGCTGGAAAAACACATCCAACCAGACCAAATTCGACCATGGGACAACCAGATATCCGCTCACGGGCGAACATCGGTCACTCAACTGCTCAGCCTGCCATTTTACCGATCTTTCAAAGGCAACCAGTGACCTGAAAAAACTGGTGATTCCGAATTTTCAGAAGAAGTCGATGGCATATCAATCCTGCACAGACTGTCACCAGGATGCGCATAAAAAGCAATTGATGAAAAATGGCCAGCTTCAGCCCTGCGAAGACTGCCACACCACTTCCGGATTCAGACCTTCCACCTATTCAACTGCTCAGCACCAGCAGACGGCATTTCCGCTGACCGGAGCACATCAGGTTGCGGCCTGTATTGAGTGCCATCACCCTTCCGGAACCGGTGACTGGATTTTCACATCGTTGGAAAAATCCTGCCAAGGTTGTCATCACGATGCCCACAAGGGCGAAGCCGATCCATTTATGACCACTGGAAAAAATGGAAAGCCCGATTGCGAATCCTGCCATGTCACCAGCGAATGGAAGGTAACCCGCTTTGACCATTCTGTGACTGAGTTTGCACTTAATGGCAGACACCAATCGGTTTCCTGTATCAGTTGCCACAAGCGCGAAGGAAAAAAACCAGGTACCATACGGTTTCAGACGACTGCCCGTGACTGTAACTCCTGTCATGAAGACATTCACAACGGCCAGTTCACAGAATCCGGGAAGGTTTTATGTCAAAAATGCCACACCGAAAATGATTGGCTGGCCACCAGATTTGAACATAACCGTGACAGCCGGTACAAGCTTGATGGGGCACATGAACAGGTTCCCTGTAAAAGTTGCCACCAGACCGAAAGGACAAACGGAAAGGAACTGGTCCGGTTCAAACCCATGGAGGTCACATGCGAATCCTGTCACCGGATATGACCACTTTGATTTCACTCATTTTCTTTTTTCTGGCCGGATTTACACCGGGTTTTTCGCAACCGCAAACCAACCCTCATGGGAACATCGGGATTGACTGTCAGGCTTGTCATGTGGCAGACTCCTGGACCGTACTGAAAAACCCCATGATTTTCGATCATAACTCATCCACCCGTTACCCATTGACCGGAACTCATCAATCGGTTGCTTGTCTGTCCTGCCATCGCTCCCTGAATTTCAGTCAGATAAATACCGACTGTAAATCGTGTCATGAGGACATTCACCGTGGCACCCTCGGGCAGAGCTGTGAACAATGTCATGAAACCATGGTATGGGGTCCACTCTCTCATGGAAACATGCTGAACATTCACCAGCGAAGCCGGTTTCCTTTAACCGGCGCTCACCAGACGGCAAATTGCACCAGTTGCCATCCGAAATCTTCACAAGGTGTGATGTTTAAAGTTTCCAGTGTTCTCGATTGTTTTTCCTGTCATCATACCGATTACAAAACCGCAAAAAATCCGGATCATCAGTCCCTTGGATTTCCCGTTGACTGTCAGCAATGTCACAGTCCGTTTGCCTGGACTCCTTCATCTTTTAATCACTCCCTTTTCAGTTTTCCTCTTACCGGAACGCATGCCATCACCGATTGCAATTCATGTCACCAGAATTCGACTTATAAGGGCACTCCAAAGGATTGTTTTTCCTGTCATAAGGACGTCTATCAAACGGCCCAACATCCCAATCACGTTTCCGGACGTCTATCCACTTTATGCGAGACCTGTCACACCACCATCAGTTGGGAACCATCCACGTTTAATCATTCTTCAACCCGGTTTCCTCTAACCGGCGCCCATGTACTCCCTTCCTGCGAAAGTTGTCACGTCAACGGGCAATTTTCGGGAATCGCAACCGATTGCTTCAGTTGTCATCAGACCGATTACCAATCAACCCTCAATCCGAAACACACGCCGGATGAGTTTCCGTTTAATTGCCAGGTGTGTCACAGTGAGGTGTCCTGGAAACCGGCAGCATTTGATCACAACAAAACCACTTTCCCGCTGACGGGCGGACACACAACGGCCACCTGTGAGAGCTGCCATTCCGGAGGTGTTTACACAGGCACTCCAAAAGACTGTGCAGCGTGTCATCTGAAAGATTCCCAGAGCGCACTGAATCCCAGACATTCATCTGCAGCCTTTTCAACGGATTGTGCATCCTGCCACACCACTTTCGGATGGGAGCCGGCCCAGTTTAATCATTCGCTCACGCGGTTTCCGCTGACGGGCTCCCACACCTCACAAACCTGTGAATCCTGCCACTCCGGGGGGAATTACACCACGATTCCGTCCACAGACTGTTATGCATGCCACCAGGCCGATTATCAGGGAACCACCAATCCGAAACACTCGCCAACCTCGTTCCCGTTTACCTGCGAAACCTGTCATCAGACAACCAGTTGGACACCGGCCACTTTTGACCACAACAAAACAGCCTTTCCGCTGACCGGCGGCCACACGACTGCAGATTGCGCAAGCTGCCACATTAACGGACAGTACACCGGACTTGCAACCGACTGCAAATCCTGTCACACACCCGACTACAATAAAGCAGTCAATCATCAGACACAGGGCTATCCGGTAAAATGCGAGACCTGCCATACCAATGCTTCATGGTCTCCTTCATCGTACAATAATCACAACGGATGGTTTCCGATTTATTCCGGTAAGCATAAGCCCTCCGTCTGGTCAAGCAAATGCGTTACCTGTCATACCGTATCAACCAACTTCAAGGTGTTTGTCTGTACCGATTGTCATGAGCATAATAAAACCAGCATGGACAAGGATCACAGAGAAGTTTCCGGGTACGTTTATAATTCAGCGAACTGTTACTCCTGTCACCCGGATGGAAATGATTAATCGCACCGCCGGACTTCTGATTTTTATTCTGATCAGTACTTCTGTGTCCGCACAAATTCAGGTAACCGGATCCGATTTCCCCCACCAGGTGGTCAGTGAAAACTGCAATACCTGCCACATTTCTGATTCCTGGGATTTGATTCATTTTAAGCATGACAAAACCAGATTTCCTCTGACGGGGATGCACATGTACGCCGGTTGCAGACAATGTCACTCCCTTAAAAATTTTGCGATTGTTGAACGGAACTGTTCAGGTTGCCACGAAGACATTCACCGCGGACAGGTCGGCAGTCAGTGCGGGAACTGTCATACAGCCGAACACTGGCAGAATGTCCGACCGGATGTGGCACACGCCCGCACACGGTTTCCCTTATTGGGTCCGCACCAGAATCTGGATTGTTCCGGTTGCCACGGCGGGTCCATGAATTCGGTCAATTTTGCACAGGTTTCCAACTCCTGCTATTCCTGTCATTCCGATTCATATCAGCAGTCAGAGCTGAATCACCAGGCGGCAGGGTTCAGTATTCATTGCGACTCCTGTCATGATACACAAACCTGGAAAAAGGCACGATACAACCATCCGTCTTCTTTCAGTATCTACTTCGGGGAACATATGATGAGATGGGACACCTGTAAAACCTGTCATCCGGATCGAAACAATTTCAAACTGAATTACTGCGGGAATTGCCACGGATTCAGTACCTTTTCCGGAGCACACGATGATTAATTTCCGGTCCGGATTCATTGCCAGTCTGTTGCTGTTCCTTGCTGGTTTCCATCAGGTTCTCCCGGCACAGGATGCACCTAAAATTCAGTACATTTCTGCAGATCACGTGTATCTGAATATTGGCATGGATCAGGGAGTGCAGGTGGGAGACACCTTGCATCTGAATGAGACCGACTTTCTGGTGGTGGTGTCCGTTTCGTCGTCCCGCGCTGCCACGCTGGCCAACCGTCCGTTGCCCGCTTCTTTTACCAACCTGCCGGTTCCGCCCGCCTATCTGACCATAATCGCAAACAGAGCCACTGGCAAATCCGCAGAAAAACCTCTTCCCGCCGGGGGATTCGAACAGGAAAAATGGACCCGTGAAACGACAGCAAAGAAGAAAAAAAGAGAACCGGTGGTTCGGGGATTGTTTCAGGTTCAGCAGATACACCAGTCATTCACCGTTTCAGGCAAATCCTTTTCTTATAACCAACCCGGTTATACCCTGTATCTCACCGTTCCGGAATTGTTTAACGAAAACTGGGGATTTAAAATCAGATACCGGGCGCTTTACAACAACCTGCCCTATGGCCGTGATTATGACCCGGATAAATCGTTTCTGAGCAGTTTTGATAATCGGGTTTATGAAGTTTCCACCTTCTATTCATCCGGTGAAGGGGGAGCCTTTTTCCAGGCAGGCCGGTTTTCGGTACGGACACTCTGGTCTGCAGGAATTATTGATGGTGCCTTGTACGAAATACAGGGAACCAAAACCTGGCGGGTCGGCGTGGTGGGTGGTTCCTCACCGGATTACAAGGAAATGGCGTTTCAGAGCAGAAATCCGAAATACGGTCTGTATGCACAGCATCGGTCGGGTGACAACCAGACCGAGGCCATCGGGTGGATTGGTGAATACCAGAACGGAACCCTGTCACGTGAATTTATCAGTCATGATATTTCATGGTATTCCGACCGGTGGTCCTGGTCACAATCGGGCGATATCGATATCAACCGGGGATGGAAAGGTCAACGCGATCCTGCCGTCATCCTATCCAACCTGAATTTGTATGGCAGGTACCGTTTTTCTGACTGGATTCAGCCCTATGCATCCGGCAATATCCGTCGTCCGGTCTGGACAGCCGATAGTCGATCGGTCGCCGATACCCTGTTCGACCGGAAGTACCAGCAAAGCCTGAATCTCGGTCTGCGTTCCGACTTCAAATCCGGGTTTTATTCCGATGGTTCAGTGGGTTACCGACACAGGAACGGAGATCCGTTCGGAACCCTGTATCTGGGACTGCAAACCGGGGTCAGAAATTTCTTTCAGTCCGGATGGAGTGCAAACAGTCATACATCCGGATATTTCAATGAAATTTATGGTGGGTGGACTCAAACTTTCTCACTGGCAGGCATGCTGCCGTTTGAGATCAATTCATTCTCATCGGTAACCATTCAGGGATACACGCTTGGCGGGGAAAGTTCTGTCAACCTTGACTATCTTTTTTCGGAAAGTCTTTCCAGGCAAGTGCTTGACCGCATTTATCTGTCGGGCACCACTGAATGGGGAATGGGTGAGACCCTGGATTTATTCAGGCTTTTCCTTTCGGCCAGCTACCGTTTTTAATTTTTCCTGATTGGTTCAATGTGAATTGCACCAGTCAGACCATCATCAGGAGGTCGCTATCGACACGCTCATTATTCTGGGAGTCTTTCTGCTGCTGAGCGGCATTTTTGTTCTGCCTTATATTCTGAAAATGAACAGACAAAACCGGACCGTTCAGCAATCCAGAAATCTCGCTGAAACCATGTCTTCGGCAAATACTCCGCTGGGGGACCATCCATCCATCAACCTGACGGTTTGTATCGGATGCGGAAGCTGTGTCGAAGCCTGCCCTGAACATGCACTCGGATTGGTCGATGGTCACTCCGAACTGATTTTCCCCGGAAAGTGTGTGGGTCACGCTGTCTGCAGAGATGCGTGCCCGGTTGAAGCCATAACCATCACTCAAAGCGATGTGAGCACACGGAGCGATATTCCTGTTCTGACTCCTTCAAAGGAAAGTTCAGTACCGAATCTGTTCATCATCGGTGAACTGGCTGGTCAGGCTCTGATCAGAGTCGCCATCAATGATGCCATTAAATCGGTCTCTGAATTGAAGAAACGAAGCCCGGATCATGTGATCATCGTGGGTGCAGGTCCGGGCGGACTGACGGCCGGAATGGCATGTAAAGAAGCTGGATTGACTTATACCATTCTCGAGCAAAATGTTCATTTCGGCGGAACCATCAATCATTATCCCAGAAGAAAACTGGTCATGACTGCTCCCATTGAACTGCCACTGGGAGAGCGGTTAAATAAACTGGAATACCGTAAAGAAAAACTGCTTGAGTTGTGGACACAGTGGACAACCAATCATCGTCTGACTATTGAGTTTGGTACAAAAGTCACGTCCATTCTGGTTGAGTCGGATGGCCGGTTCTCTGTTATTCCGGAAGGAAAGGATCCCCTCTCTGCCGGGGCGGTCATCCTTGCTTTGGGTCGGAGGGGGTCTCCGCGAAAACTCAATGTTCCGGGAGAGGAACTCGAAAAAGTGGCGTACACCCTCATTGATGCGGCCGCTTTTTCGTCATCAAAGATTCTCATCGTTGGTGGCGGAGACAGCGCCATCGAAGCTGCGATGGCCTTGTCTTTTCAGAAAGGAAACGAAATTACCCTCTCCTACCGTCAGGATTCCTTCAGCCGGATTAAAGCCAGAAATCAGGAGCGGATCGACCAATACCTGAAAAGCGGAAAAATTAAGGTTATCTGGAATTCAACGGTCAGGGAAATCGCGGAATCGACCGTTACGCTCACCACCCCCGAAGGAACCACCACCCTTAAAAATGATGAGGTCTTTATTTTCGCTGGCGGTGAGCTACCCTTCCCGATTTTAAAAGGAGCCGGCGTTAAATTCGGCGGAGAATAAGGCCTCCCTGTTTGCGGTTCCTGGCTGCTGGCTTCTGGCTGCTGGCTATTGGCTACTGGTTCCTGGTTCCTGGCTACTGGCTGCTGGTTCCTGGCTACTGGCTACTGGTTCCTGGCTTCTGGCTTCTGACTTCTGAATTCTGAATTCTGAATTCTGATCCCAGATGCAACTTCACAGCCCATCCGGTTGTTATCCCGTCGTGCTTCATCCGAACCGATAAACCGGAGCTACCCAATCCCATGACTCACACACCACTTCCCTTCCAGAAAATCACGAATGACCGGGAGTTTCTCATTGGTTGTTACACCGATATGCTGACCCGGATCCATGAAACCGACCTGATTCCCCTTGTCACCCGGGCCAACCAGTCAGTGAACGCTGATCCATCAATGTTACCCGGTGAAAAAGTCATTCAGGCCCTGAGTATTTACTTTCAGTTAATGACCATGGTTGAAGAAAATGCCGCCACCCAGTTCCGCCGTAAAATGGAGGATCCGGGTTCACAGACACCGGTCCGTGGATCCTGGTCCGAGGCGTTCCGGATCTGGAAAGAAGCCGGGGTTCCGGAAGAAGACATGCTGCGGGCCCTTTCAGAAACCACGGTGATTCCGGTTCTGACGGCCCATCCCACCGAAGCCAAACGGGTCACTGTCATCGAAATTCACCGGGAATTGTACCTGCTGCTCGTTCAGCGGGAAAACACATCCCTCAGTCCCATGGAACAGAACGGAATCAGGGAATCCATCATCAACCTGCTGGAACGCTGGTGGCGCACCGGTGAAATCTATCTGGAAAAACCGGATATCCGGGATGAGCGGGCGAATGTGATGCATTACCTCAGCCGTGTGTTTCCCACCGTGCTTGCTCAGAGTGATGAACACCTGAAACGATCGTGGGCCGAATCGGGGCTGACCAGAGAAAAGATCCACAATCCGGATGTCTTCCCTTCCATCCGGTTCGGAAGCTGGGTTGGCGGGGATCGGGACGGACATCCCTTCGTCACACCGGCTGTTACTCAGGAAACCCTGCTGATTCACCGTAACACCGCTTTGAATCTCATCCGGGACGAAATCCAGACACTGGTCAGAAAACTGTCCATTTCCGGACTTTCCAATCCGGTTCCGCTGCTGCTGACGAAGGCCATCGAAAAAAAGGCCGCCGCCTTCGGCGAAGCTGGTATCCGGGCCATTCAGAGAAATCCGTACGAACCCTGGCGCCAGTACCTGAATCTGGTCCTTCTTCAGATAGAACACACCATCAACGGACAGGTAGCAGATGCCAATCGGTGTTACCGGTCCAGTCAGGCTCTTGAAGCGGACCTGAAGTTTCTTCGGGAGATGCTGGTTGAAAACGGATTTCAAACGCTGGCCGGCTCCCTGCTTTTCCCGGTTGAAAGGATGGTAAGCTGCTTTGGTTTTCATCTGGCGAAACTGGATATCCGCCAGAACAGCGCCTTTCACGACAAGGCCATGATTCAGATTCTGAAGGCATCGGGTGAAAATGCCGATGATTTTGACCGTTGGGAGGAATCAAGGCGGGTGGCCTTGCTGAACCGTTTACTCGATCAGCAGACGCTTTTAACCGATGTCACCGTTTCTTACGGACCGGAAGCGGATAACGTGCTTGATTGTTACCGGGTGATCCGCCAACACATCAACCAATACGGCGCAGAAGGAATCGGGTCATTCATCATCAGCATGACACGACATCTCAGCGATTTGCTGGTTGTCTACTTCCTCATGCGCGAAACACACCTGCTGAATACTGGCATCCGGGTCGTTCCGCTTTTCGAAACCATTTCCGATCTGAATCATGCACCCGGCATTCTCGATTCGTTCCTGCAGCATCCCATTACCCGTCAGCGGTCGGGTAAGATGGAAAACCGGCAGGAGGTCATGCTTGGTTACAGCGACAGCAACAAAGATGGCGGAACCATTGCAAGCAAGTGGAACCTGTACAAAGCAGAAAAAGCCCTGGCTGAAACAGGAAGACTTCATCAGACGTCGGTTTATTTTTTCCATGGAACCGGCGGGACCATCAGCCGGGGCGGTGGCAAATATCACCGGTTTCTGGAAAGCATGCCCGAAGGAACCGTGAATGGCACCATCAAGATCACCGTTCAGGGAGAATCGGTTGCCCAGTTATTCGGAAATCCCCTGACCGCCCGTTACAATCTGAATGCGCTGACTTCAGGCGTGGCCCGTCATCTGATTAAAAACAAATCCGGTTCCTCCGCCTCGGATTATCCCCTCGGCACCATGGAATTTCTTGCCGAAAAATCCTTCCGGCATTACCGGAATCTGATCGAAACCCCTGGATTCATCCATTTCTACAGCAAAGCAACCTGCATTGATGTGCTGGAGCAGAGTAAAATCGGATCCCGGCCAGCCAGACGAACCGGAACCCGGACGCTTCAGGATTTAAGAGCGATTCCGTGGGTTTTCAGCTGGAATCTGTCGAGAATGACACTGACCGGCTGGTATGGACTCGGTGCTGCGTTGCATGCGCTTAAGAAGGAGCGTCCGGCTGATTTTGAGCAATTGAAGCGGACCAGGAATCAATGGAGTTTTCTGCGTTTCCTGTTGATCCAGACCGAAACCAATCTGATCCTTTCCGATCTGGACATGATGAAAGCCTATGCCGCCCTGTATGCCGATGAGGGTGGAGAACCGGTTTTTCTCGACCACATTCTCCACGATCATCAGACTTGTATGAACATGCTCGAAGAATTATTCGAGGAACCAGCCGTCACCCGCCGGAAAGGACAATTTGATAATCTGATCTGGAGAAATGACAAACTGACCATTCTGCATCGGCTGCACATTTCCTACCTGAAAAAATGGAGACAGTTACCCGATGAAAACACCACCGAAAAAGACAAGGCACTCACCCGTTTACTGAGCCTGATCAATGCCTTGTCGAGCGGATTGAAAAATACGGGTTGAGAATTAAGGAAAGGAGACAGGAGTCAGGAGACAGGAGTCAGGAGAAAGAATTCAGAAGTCAGGAGCCAGAATGCAGACTTTCACCCTCTCCGCCGGAGAGGGAAGGGGTGAGGGTCTATTTCCTGCTTTTTGCATGAAAAACCAGCAAATTTTAATCCCAATCCTGAAAGTCCGGTATTCCGGCGCAAGCCGGAATCTGGTATTTAAGTTCTTTGGTTAGCTGGCTTCCTTAAAAAAAACAGAGATCCCGGCTTTCGCCGGGATGACAGGTGATCCTGGATTTTTTTGGCTGCTGGGTACTGGCTGCTGGGTACTGGCTGCTGAATTCTTATCACCCGTATTTTCTTTTAACTTTTAATTGGGGAAAATCCGGTGGTTTCCCCGATAATATCGGGGTAAACTTTCACCTCAACCTCCGGATTTTTCCAATCACTATTCACTAATCACCAATCACTATTTCACCAGCATCATGGTCTTCACCGCAGAGAAATTTCCCGCGGAAATCCGGTAGAAATACAGACCACTCGACAGTCCGGCGGCATTGAATTCTGCTTCATGCACACCCGCGTCTTTTTTACCATCCACCAGTGTAGTCACCAGCCGGCCGGTGACATCATACACCTGTAAGTTTACCGTACTGTTTTCTGATGTCTGATATCGGATCACGGTAGTCGGGTTAAACGGATTCGGATAGTTCCCCAGCAATTCAAATGCGGCAGGTGCTGCCTCAATGGTGAGAATCTGAGAGTAGCTCACTGTTCCGTCGGTATCGAGTTGCTTCAAACGCACACGAACGGCTTCTTTCATTTCCGGTAAGGCAAAGGAATACGACCGCTCTTCCGTTGATGTTCCGGCACCAGCTACAAATCCTATTGTTTTCCATTCTTCTGTCACGGACCCTGAGGTTCTCGAAGGGTCCGTTCCGGAATTTTCAAAACCAGTCCCTTCGAGAGCCTCAGGGTCCGGTTTTGACATTTCCACTTCCCACCCGGCATTAGTCGTCTCACTGGCAGTTTTCCAGATCAGCTTGCCGCCGGCATGAGTGAATGAGGAAAGCTCGACGGGAACGGTTCCCCCGCCCATGGCGCCCGAGATCCCAGCCACTGGCCCGTTGATATGGGATCCGTTATTACCGTTTGGAGTGGAATCAAAAGCAGTGACTCCGGTTCCTTCATCCAAATGCCAGAGACCCACCAATCCGGATTCAGTCCCGACCAAAGGAGAATTGTAAAAATCGAAAATCTGCGAGGCGGTGCGACCCACATTCCATACCCGCACTTCATCGATGGCTCCGTTAAAAGTCGACACAGCCAGGTTGGCCATCCGGCCGATGAGAAGGTTGTTCGGTGAAGTCGAAATCGTGGTGGGTGCAAATCCGGTTCCAACCGCCACCCCATTGATGTATAAAGTTGAAACAATGCTCGATTTAACGGCAGCGATGTGAACCCAGGTGCCATTGAAGGATGTGATTGAAGCCTGATGTACTCGAACCGATTGGTTCAAAGAAAAGCGAAGGCTGCCTTCGAACAAGTCAATCTCATAACCGGAGGCTGATCCCCACTTGGAGATAATCCGACCGCTCTGGTTATAATTATCGGCATAAATCCATGCTTCCAGAGTCAGATCACCAGTCACATTCAGCTCTGTGGCATTGCCCAGATCCACATAGTCATCCGACCCGTCAAACGTGAGCGCGCGGCTGGCATCGGTGGCAACCACTGCGGCATCTTCCGGTGAGTAGTCACTTACAGCAGCAAAGGTATCAAACGCCTTCACCCGGAAATAATAGGTTTCGCCATTCGTCAGATCAGTAAAAGTAAACGACGTATCACTGGCCGTAAGCGTTTCGCCGATTTTGGTTTCCGGCGCAGATTCCGTTCCACCGTAAACGGCATATCCTTCCACATCACCCGCATCCGATTTCGACCAGGTGACGGTTACTTCCCCGTTATTTGAAGTGGCAAACAGCGAGGCCGGTGCATCCGGAGTGGTGTTGTACTGATTCCACAACGGATCGTTGGTATCGGCACTGCCATTGCTGGTTCCGAAGAAGCCGGTATTGCCGTTCCCCGAAGCATCGGCCACCGTGTCGCCTGATCCTTCATCGAACTTCCAGAAAGCCAATGCACCTTCCGGTTCGGATGAGGTCATGTCCGACGCAATCTGGGCGGGTGTACGAACCGTATTAAACACCCGGATGTCATCGATTTCACCGGTTAAATTATATGAGCCCCATGAATGAAACGAACCGAAAAGGATCGGATAAGGACTGTTAATCGTTGAACCACCGGAGGCCGTTCCCTTCGACACCCCATTCAGGTAAAGGGTTGCCGTGCCTGAATTATATGTTACCGCAATATGGTTCCAGTTTACTGAGCTTAAGGCTGCATTCACCGACACCATGGTCCGGGCGCCATCCCGGCCAACACTCAGACGAACCTGACTGGTTGAGAGAATTTCGAGTGCAATCCCGTTATTGGAGGGGTAATCTCCCCCATTCATTTTCGTAAAAATGGTATGGTTGAAGGCCGTTGGCTTAACCCACAATTCCACGGTCAAGGTCGATGTGGACAGCGATTGCAATCCGCCATTAAACACATCATCACCGTTGGAAAACTTGACCGAATATTGACCAGTCGGTTGCGCCATTAACGGCAGGGCCATCAGGCCAAGAATCATGCTGAACAGGAACCGTTTTTTCATGTTTTACCCTTTATGTTGTTAAAATGCAGGAGTCAGAAGTCAGGAATACAGAATACAGAATTCAGAATTTCACCCTCTCCGCCGGAGGGGGAAGGGGTGAGTGTCTATTTCCTGCTTTTGCAGAAATAATAAACCCATTTTCATCCCCATTCTGAACGTCCGGTCCATTAAAAAAAACCGGAATCAGCAAGCCGGAATCTGGTATTTAAGTTCTTTGGTTAGCTGGCTTCCTTAAAAAAAACAGAGATCCCGGCTTTCGCCGGGATGACAGGTGATCATGGATTTTTCTATCTCCTGACTTCTGACTTCTGAATTCTGAATTCTGAATTCTGAATTCTGAATTCTGAATTCCTATCACCCGTATTTTCTTTTAACTTTTTATTGGAAAAACCCGGTGGTTTCCCCGATAATATCGGGGTAAACTTTCACCTCAACCTCCGGGTTTTTCCAATCACTAATCACTACTCACCAATCTCTATTTAACCAAAACCATCGTCTTCACCGCCGAGAAATTTCCCGCGGCAATCCGGTAGAAATACAGACCACTCGAAAGTCCGGCTGCATTGAATTCCACTTCATGGAATCCCGCATCCTTTTTACCATCAACCAGTGTAGTCACCAGCCGGCCGGTGACATCATACACCTGCAGTTTCACCTTACTGTTGTCTGATAACTGATAGCTGATCACGGTAGTTGGATTGAACGGATTCGGGTAATTCTGCTCCAAAGCAAAACGGGAAGGCGTCGACTCAATCGTCAGGATTTGTGAATAGCTAACCGTTCCATCGGTATCGAGTTGCTTCAAACGCACACGGATGGCTTCTTTAACCACAGGAAGCGTAAAGGAATACGACCGCTCTTCCGTTGATGAACCAGCCCCGGCCACAAATCCGATTGTTTTCCATTCTTCTGTCACGGACCCTGAGGTTCTCGAAGGGTCCGTTCCGGAAATGTCAAAACCATTCCCTTCGAGAGCCTCAGGGTACGGTTTTGAAATTTCCACTTCCCACCCGGCATTAGTCGTCTCGGTGGCGGTTTTCCAGATCAGCTTATGACCAACATGGGTGAAAGAGATCAGTTCAACTGGTACAGTCGGCAACTGAAACGCACCCGATGGAACAAACACAGAGTTGCCGTTGATCAGCCCATGAAAATTGCTTTCGACTGCATCATACAACGTTGACCCGGCCGGCTCATCAAACCGGTACATCCCCAGCAGATTCGGATGGCTTCCATCCAGATGTACATCTCGGTTATTCAGAATCTCAGATTCCGACCGGTAACTATTCCAGAACCGAACCTCATCAATCTGACCGTAGAAATAATCCGATTCACCCGACAAGTCGCCCAGATACACATCCGAATCGGTATTCAAACCAGATTGAGTCATTCCGGTTGCTGCCAGGAACCCATCCACATATAAATCCATCTGATTCGTACCCGCATTGAATGCAACCGCAAGATGATGCCAGAGCGTATCTTCGAGCGTCACCTCACTTAAAATCTCAGTTCCGTTCAGGTAGAAGTACCATTGGTTTTCATTGTTCACCCCGGCTTCCACCGACCCGCCGATGGTAACCGCCTTTCGCATCACAAAACTGCCATAGACCTTCACCCAGGCTTCAATGGTAAACGATGAACCAGCAAACTGAATGGAATTATCCAGAGAAACCATGGTGGATAGTCCATCAAAAGAAAGTGCATTTCCGGCACCGGTAACCGGGATGCCGGTTTTCACCACCGACCAGTTACCAACCGAATCCTGTTCATTCACGGCGGCCACCTGATATTCCCAGATGGTCCCGTTTTCCAGACCAGTATGAACAAAAACCGTATCGAGCGGATTGCCTTCGGGGGTGGTACCAAGGGTCACCAGTTCATCACCTTGAATGGCCCCTTTCACCACATACTGTTTAAAGTTGGATCCGGTCACCGGAGACCAGGCCACCTGAACCTGACCGTCACTGCCCAGCGTCACCGGTGTTTGCGGTGTCGGCAGGCCACGGTCCACACGTACATTGTCGATGTACAGATTGTTTCCATAGCCCGTCACACTTACAAAGGCAATCCGGATAAGCTGACCTTCCCATGCACTCAGGTCGAAACCGCGCTCACCCCAGGCCGCAGGATAGGATGGAACGAAAGAAGAATACTGTTGTCCCCGGATGCTGTTTAATCCCGAAAAGGTGCTCTTTTCGAATAATTTCACCTTCGGTTCAGCCGGATTGTCGGGCAGGACGATCACCTTGAGTGAATCCACATAACTGCCGTCATATCCGCGGTAAGCAAGATCAAACTTAAGCCAGGATTTGGGCTCAACCCGGAACAACTTTGTTTTCAGGGTATCGGCCTGACCAATGGTTCCGTAACTATAAAAATTCATCCGGGCCGCATAGTTCGGACCCACCGCAGAAATGGCACCCGATTCTGATGGAGATGCAAGCAGCACCGGTGTCTGACCCGGTTTACCTTTTCCACTCCGTCCATCAGGACGATCCTGGGACTGAATCGATTCTTCCCCGCCGCCGGAATAATTCACATCGACCACCTGCCAGGTATAACTGTCATCGGGATTCACGATTTCCCAACCGACCGGCAGAAAGGGGCCATCAAACGAGACCACGCTGGTGAAAGCCGAATCAACCGATGACACCATGGCGGACGTCCCAAATCCGCCATCACGTCCCGACTGATCCGTGGCCGTTACCCAGTAAAAAAACAAATGATCTCCCTCACCGACTTCATCGGTAAACACGGTATCGGTGAGTTCTGAGGCAAGCGGGGAGGATTGATAGTAATTGTTAACCGTTCCGCGGGCCACCCGGTAAAAAGCAATGTCTCCCTCGCGGTTAGGCGACCAGGACAGTTTCACCACACTGTTTTCCGGAGTGCCTGCCAGGTTGCGAACGTTGAAAGGAAGCATCGCATACGAAGAAAGCTTGTACTGATTTCCTGAAACAGTCAGCGTGGATGGCTGGCGCGAATAATCCAGTACCGGAACACCCACCTGCTCATCAAAATTGAGGTAAGTCACCAGTCCCGGTTCTTTACCCGTCAGCCGGGTTCCGAAATACTCCCGGATCTCACTTTCCGAACGGACCACATTCCAGATGCGGATGTCATCCATGTTGCCATTGAAAAAGTGACTGGCCGGATTCACCTGACCGATGCGGATGACTTCACTGGCATCGAGCGTATTGGTTCCACCCAGACCCGTGGCGACGAGAACCCCATCGACATACAATTGAAAGACACCGGTGGACTGACTGCGGGTGGCGGCCACATGATGCCATCCCCCGTCGGCGATATAGGGACCGGCAATGGAGGTATCGGTAGATCCGTTGCCAACTCCAAAGACCACCCGGCCGGCACCGAACGACACCCCGAAATCATCCGGGCGGCTATTCGACTCGGCATCCACCAGACCCGGGGCCTGCCACCATTGACCCGTTCCCCCGGCTATCTGTGTGCTCTGCATCCAGAATTCAATGGTGAAATCATTCTGGACCGTGCGCGGAAAACTGATCGAGGTAATTCCGTTGAAGTTGAAAGCCAATCCGGCTTCCTGAACCGGGACGGCATATGTTTCGGCAGAAAAACGGCTCAGTCCACCCTGATCATCGCGGACCCTCATTCGAAAGTACCGGATTTCATTATTCGGAAGTCCGGTCACGGTGTAGGAGGTATCGGGCAGATTCCCGATGCTGTCGATGAGGGTGGTCGGATTGGGTGACGATCCTCCGTAGAGCAGATACCGAACCGCCATGGGATGGGTGACCGGATCCCAGGTAAGGGTTATCGTTTCATTTCCGGCCGCAGCCTGAAGATCGGCCGGAGCCGGAACCGGCGATTCCACCGTGAAGGAAACCGATTGTGTGGCAAACTGACCGGCCGCAAAGGCCACCAGGGTAATGGAAACCGTCCCGGCATCGGATGCCAACGGCAAACCAGTCAGTTCACCGGTTCCATCTTCATTATCATTCAGATTTAACCAGGAATAACCAGTGGTACTGTTCAACGGCTGAACCCGGGTAATAAACTGAAAATCAGATGACCCGCTCCAACTGGATTGACCAGCCGGATACGGGTTGCTGTATAAGTCTTCGATCATGTAGCCAGTCGCATTGGTCACCGCTATTGTATAGACTTGCCCTGACTCGACCAGAATACCTGCGGAGACGGGAATGGAAATGGTGTGATAATCGAGTATCGGACCAAAATCGAGGGTATCACTGTACAGAACCGCACCCGAGGTCCCCGTGCCTGCATAAATGGTTAAAGCCTGCCGGCCCATGGAGGTGTTACCGGCACATTGCATTCCTGCTTTGGTCAGAAACCCGGTCACTTCGGTTGTGAAAGATTGCCAGATCACACTCTGGTAGCCGGTTGCCCAGTAATACCCCGTCTGATGACTGGCATCGGGCTGTTCGGCTCCGAGGGTGTAGAAAGTAATCGGATCTGATTCACTATCGGTAGCCGAAATCGCGTGGGAAAACGGAACCGAATAGAGGACCGGACCCACGGGTGAAGGACTGGTAAATGCTGGCGGATTGTTTGCAGCAGCAAAAGCCGATGCGGTTAAGCCGAGGTAACCGATTACTAGACCCGATATCCATTGTTTCATAAACAGACCCTTCTGGTTAAGCATGACAAGTTGTTAAACCACCCGATCATCGTCCTGGGACCAATGGACATTTACCCGCACCGGAATGATTAATATTTCATTAAATGTAAGCCACTGCCTTGCAAAATAAAATCAGACTACCACTTTCTTCTTCGAAGGCGGGCCGTTTCTGTGACGTGGGAAAAAGGATGATTCTATCTCCACCGAAAAAGAAAATCAGGAACAGGTTCTGTTTTTCCGGGCCCCACGACCCAACCGGACCCGGTATGTATCGTTAACCCCGGAAAGGGAGTGAACATGACAGGGAGCTACCACGGAAAACTCCCTCTTCACCGGAGAGGGATCAAGAGTCAGGGGCTATCCTGTCTGCGAACCCTGACAAATGCAAAACCCGGAAAGTGAGGAAAACCCCTTCAGAGCTTGTCACGCCTACTCGTCTCTCGTCACGCGTTACTCGTCACTTTTCCCGCTCCCCAACCCCAGGCCACCATCTTCTTGAAAAGGAGAATGCGATCCGTTACATTCAGGCATTACCTGAACACAGCCAATCAACGATGACCGGGGATAAACAAAGACGCCAGCAATGGACCTTTCAGAAGAACCAAGATCCTGTTAACGACAGGTACCGAAGGATTTACCTGTTATCTGGCGAACCAGGCATAAATATTCCCATATCTACCCAATACAGCCGGATTGGGGAATATTTTTGAGAGCTATAAGATAGTTATGCACAAGCGGAGAAAAGACAACGACACTGCAAATTGACAATGAAAATAGAATATTAAACTTGGTATGAAAAACGAAACTGATAGACAAATAACCCGACACTCATTGCCGATCCAAATGTGTTTTAATTTTTTTTACCCACCGCACAAAAATTTTGAAATTCTGCCGACCCACATTGCACACATTGCCAAAGCCACACAAGCCAGCGCTGCAACCAAAGCTTTGTCAAAGAGTGCAATCTTTCCGACCCGCAAACTAACAACCATATAGTACTTCGTATGTTATTTGAAAAATATCAATATAATTCAAGGGATATAGTAAAAAGAGGATACTCGCAGAATTGCATAGCCAGTGATGAAAATGGACAGCAATTTTGGGTTAAATGGATTCTTGGTATTGAAAAGAACGAAACAAAAGCAAAAATTTTATCTGACAAACTCAGGCATTTACAAAAAGCCAGACATAGCGCTTTGCCTCCAATAATTGAATATGGTTTTGATAATGAAATAACAGCTTATGCAATTGTTTATGAATTTTTAGAAGATGCAAGACCTTTTGAAACTTCATTCTGGGAATTCAATACCCAAACCGCACTAAGTGGATTAATTGATTTAGCAGACTGCCTACAAGAATTACATACAAAATTCAAGATTAATCATGGTGATGTTCATCCCGGAAATATTTTAATTGATAAAAACGGACAATTTTATCTTATAGATTTCGGTCTTGCTGATATCACAAAAACACTTAGTCAGGAGAAAAACCTTGAAATTTTTGCAAGTAGTTTTGCTGCTCCTGAAAAATTGAACAAGTTACATGCAGGTGGCTTTCCATATCAATCTGACATTTATTCATTGGGGAAAGTTCTTGAATGGTTCTTTAATGAAAAACAAGAAACTATTCCGGAAGAGTATAATTTGATTCTTCAAAAATTACTATCAAACACTCCGGCTGACAGACCTCAATGGCAAGATGTTTTATCGTTTTTGAGAAAACTTGCAAATGCTTCACAAACTGAATCAGTTTGGGTTTCATTTAGAGCAGGTCATGAAAATGAAATATTAGAATTATTACAAAATAATGCACCTATTTTTGATCTTGCACCAAAGCCAGGTTTAAACTTCTTAGCAGATGTAATTCTTGGCAGTTTTATTTGTGAAGGCGTTTTATGGATTAAAGATGAAAGAAAGTTACTATTTAATGGCATCAATTATTTTTCATCCATTGATTCTAAAATCGCAGAACGGAAAATCAGAGAAGGGAAAAAGCTACCTTTCAAATTCAATTATACTTATGAATATCCACAAAATAAAGCTGATTTAACTTCATATTTTCAGAAATGGTCTGAACTTAAAGCAAAAGACATTTCACTTCGTGAAAACAGAAGAGCAGTAAGAGACGAACTGGGGTTCTATTCTGAATTATTGAAAGAGGAATTAAAAGTAATTGCAAATAAATCTCTGCGTTTGCAATATTCCAGTTTTAAAGTCAATGGTGATGAAATTGTTTTTCAGATTAAAGAGAATGAAAAATGCAGTAGTTTAGGGTTTTTACAAAAACACATAGAAGAGGGAAACGATGTTAACTCAGATGGGTTTGAATATATAATTGCAGCGACCGGAGACAGAAAACAAAATAAAGAAACAGTTGAATTTGCTGGAAAACCTTATGAGTACTTTTCAAAGGATAAACTTTTTAAAATAAAGGATTGTGAAAGACTAAAAAAAGAGAACATCCCTGTTACAGGTTATATTTTTGAAAATACTGCGAAAAAGGAAGAAGAAAAAAATCGGCAACTTGAAGCGATTAAAAAAGTTGATAAAAACGAAGTTCAAAACCCTGATTTAATTTATTACCTCTTTAAACCAAATGAACTTCCTCCATCCTTTTCAGATTATACACCAATTGAAAAGGTTTGGCAAAAAGATGATAAAAATATTCCTTTTCAATATTCCGATAATCAAACAAAAGCTATTAGAAATGCACTGAACAAAACCCCTCTTTCAATAATACAGGGACCTCCCGGAACAGGAAAAACCACCGTAATTACTGAAATTGTATTTCAAATACTATCCTCAAAACCTGAAGCGAAAATTCTGATTACCTCACAGACAAATAATGCTGTTGATCAGGTTCTTGAAAATTTGCTTAAAAACGACATTCCTATTTTACGATTAAGTGGCATTACTGCTCCAAGAGTTCCTATTATTAGAAAACATACTTTAGACCGTAAACTGGAAGGATGGAAACAGCAAGTGAGAGAAACTGCTGAAAGAAACTTCAAAAATAATATAAATAGTTTCAAGCAAAATCTTCAAAAAAGCAATCCATTTGCATCAACGATTTTTGAAATATTAAATGAAGTAAAAGACTGGAATAAAGCAAAAGAAAAAATAGAACACATTGTTAGCCGAATTCAAAATCTGAAAGAACTTCATAATTTACCTAAAACCAAAAGCGAAGCAATTCCATTCATTGACAATGTACTTAAAACAAATATCGGTGAATTTGTTAAACGGCAAGATTTGCACAGAGACTGGATTGTAACCATTAATTCACTTGATGAAAAAAGTGCATTAAATCAAAAGCTTGTTGATAGTATTCGGGTTATTGGTGCAACTTGTAATCACATAGCAGCAAAGAAATACAACAAATACCACTTCGAATTTGACTATGTAATTATGGATGAATCTGGCAAAGCGACTACAGCCGAAGCTTTGGTTCCAATTATAACTGGGAAAAATCTGATTTTCGTTGGTGACCATAGGCAATTACGCCCCATGCTCACAGCGACAAGAGAAGTCGAAGGTTGGCTAAGAGAGAAGTTTAAAAAAGAATCCGATGATCTGGAAAACTGGGACGATTATTTTAACCGCCCAAGTTTATTTGAACAGGTTATAACACAAATAGAACCCGATTACAAAGCACAACTTACTGAGTGCAGACGTTCATCTGAACAGCAAGTTCTTTTAACTTCAAAATGCTTCTATGAGCCAGAGGGCGATGAACCTATTATTCCGGTAAAAAGAGATATTTCCAAAGAACACAATCTTCCTTTAGCCGTTAATAGCTCAATTTTATTCATTGATATTGGGAGTCACACCAAAAATGAAAAGGACAATAATAATTCTTCGTTTAATAAATTAAGTGCAGATTTGATTGCTGAAATTCTGGAGCATCTAAATAAATATCCAAAAGTTAAAGAGTATTCCTTTGGTGTTATTACTGGATATACTGCACAATTCAGAGAATTAAAAAAGAAAATTGACAAGAAAAAATATCAGAACGGTATAAACAATATTTGGAAGTGGAATAAATCCGAAGATAAACTTACTGTTTCAGTTGTTGACCGTTTTCAGGGTTTAGAACGTGATATTGTAATTGTTGACCTTGTTAAAAGCGGAGCTGGCTTAAATCTTGGTTTCCTTGAAGTACCAAACCGAATTAATGTAGCCTTATCACGACAAAAGAAATTGCTCATTATTGTGGGTGATTATCATGGCTTAATCAATGCCCCGACAAAAAGGCTTAATGGGAAAAAAGCAGCTTTGCAATTGTATCTTGAATATCTTAAGCCGGAATGGGTTGCAAAGGCTGAATTTATTAAACAATTGGCGCAATGACAGAATTAGAAGCATATAAAGAATTAAAAGATAAATCGCCAACCGGATTTAAGTTAAATGAACTTATTGCATTTAGCTATCCTGTTAGAAAGATAAAAATTGATGCACTTGTAAACAAGCAGCCTGACGGCTCTCTTGTGAAGGTTTATAATGTCCTTCTTAGAGCAATTCAGCAAGGTTTTAACACTCAAAAAACTCTATTTCAATTCCTCGGATTGGGTGAGCAGGATGAGTTTATACTTCGAGAGTTATTTCTTCTTAAAGAAAAGAATTATGTTGATTTAATTGCAGATAAATGGATTGTAGCACCCGAAGGGGAAAAGTTTCTGGAAAACGAAAAGATTCTACGTATTGAAGAACACGAAGAATTTGAGTTTTTATTGGATGGAATTTCAGGTGATGTTTTGACAATTAAACAGGAATCTGCTAACAAAGCCAAACTGCAAAAATATCTTACATCGGAGATTAAAATACCGAACAGAAGCCCTGAGATTATTGAGAATAAATTTCAACAGATTGCAGACACGTTCAAACAACTCAATGAAAACAAATGCTATTTAATAAGCTATAATGCCGATGAAATTAAGTTTGACAGTTTCAGAGATGGTGAAAGTGGCTTTTGGTTGAATTATTGGCTGATTGAGTACATTCCAGAAAGAAATTCAAATCTTGAAGCGAAGTTGGAAGTAAGAGATTTTGACACACTTAAACCTGATAAAACATTATCTGCAAAATTCAACTCGGAATACCGACACTACATTTATTCATTAAGCAGTTCAGACCGCACCAGTTTTGAAGAACTTGCAGCAGTAACCGAAGAACCAGTACAGCCTATTAAACCACAAGTTATAACTTCAGAACTTGCCACATTAACAATATGGGAAACCAAACATAAATTTCTTGAAGCATTAAATAATGTAAAAGAGAAAATCTTGATTGAAAGCCCTTGGATTAAACGTGCCACAATGGAATACCTACCATTGTTTGAAAAAATGCTGAAAGACAAAAAGCAGTTGATAATACTTTACGGAATAAACGAAAAAGACGAACACGATTACCAAACACTTGAAAAAGTAAAGGAACTGCAACGCGAAAACAAAGAAACATTCATCCTCATTCATTTACCGACACATTTTAACAGCATTGGTTCACGCCTGACAGGCACGCACCGCAAACTGGTTATCAAAGACAATGACTATTATATTGCAGGCAGTTTCAATTTTCTATCATTCGGCAAGAATGAGAAGCAACAGGTAGCAAATGAAGAATCTATGATGATTTCGAAGGATGTGCAAAAAAAGTGGGAACAGGTAATGAAGGAATATAGCCTGAATCTGAAAACAAACAAGTAATTTAGAAACCTGAATTTAGATATTTTGATATAATGGCAAACGACAAAAAAGGATACATAAAAGTTAAAGCAGAATACGAACTGGTTTATGCTGACAAAGAACCAAGAGCAAGTATTTTGACCAATACACTTGAAGCCCCATTGCAGGAAGTGAGAGTTTTTAATGAAGGCAACGAATGGGAGGACGGTTGGCGGAATATGCTCATTTTTGGCGACAACTTACTTGCACTAAAATCTCTTTACGAAGACCTGAAAGAAGGTGGCCCAAACAAATACGGACTGAGAAATAAGATAAAACTCATTTATATTGACCCGCCTTTTGCTACAAAAAGCGACTTTATGAAAGACAAGGAAAAAGCTTATGCTGATAAAGTTGCTGGTTCAAAATTTATTGAGTTTATAAGAAGAAGACTTGTGTTTCTTAAAGAAATTTTAGCAGATGGTGGTTCTTTATATCTCCATCTTGACTATAAAAAGGGAAATTATATAAAAGCAATTTTGGATGAAGTTTTTGGTGAGGAAAACTTTAGAAATGAAATTATTTGGCAAAGGTCGGATCCTCATAATGATGCTAAAAATAAATATGGGAATATTCATGATGTAATCTATTATTATACTAAAGGGGAAGCAGATTATTATTGGGATAGAATTACAACAGCAATGTCCAAAAGTGCTTTGAAAGAGTATTCATGGATGAAATTGCAAGATGGGAAAATCGTAAAACTGAAATTTCCTTTGCCAGTTGGAGCAAAACCTTTAAAACTTGAAAGGGCTACTTGGAAAGGAAGTAATAAAGATAAATATTTTAATTGGAGAGGAGTAATACCCAAAAAGGGATTGCAGTGGATTGGAACAGAAGAAGAAATGGAGGAAAAACTTAAGACTGGTTATTTATTCCTCCCACAATATCCTAAAGGTGCTCAAAGATGTAGAGTTGTGTATTTGGAAGATAGAATAAAATCTGGGCAAGTAATTCAAGATATTTGGCAGGATTTAGGACGTATGAAGGGTGGCAAAGGAAATTATCCAACTCAAAAACCTGAAAGGCTTCTTGAACGAATTATTAAAGCATCTTCAAATGAAGGTGATATTGTAATTGACTGTTTTGCTGGTAGTGGAACAACTTTATCTGTTGCGGAAAAACTACATAGAAAGTGGATTGGTATAGATTGCGGAAAATTATCCATATACTCTATACAGAAAAGACTTCTTAATTTACATTCTGAAATAGAAGGTAAACAGAACGAAAAACAGAACGAAATTGAACGTTTAGATGATATTGAAAAAGCTCTCTCTAATAGCATAAGTATAATATTTACAGACAAATCAATAAAAGCGATAAAAAGTATAGACTATAACTATCTTGAGAAACTTACTTTATTCATTAAAGAAACTACAAAGGAAAAAACTATAAGTTTATCATTAAACAGAGACCAACTTAAACTTACTGATGAAGAATTATATGAAAATGAAAAGGGATATATTTGTTTTGAAATAAACGACATCGAAATTCAATTTTTATTTATTGAGTCAAAAGGCAAAAATGAGACGGGTAAAATCATAAACACTAAAACATTTTCATATTTGACGGCAGGTGTTTATGATAAAGAGAATATTTTAAATCTTCATTGGGAGCAATACAAGGAATTTGTAATGAAGTTGTTTGAAGTCCGAAAAAATGAACACAGTATTAACGGCTTTAATGTTGATGGTTACATTGGTGTTCATAGTGCTTACATCTGGAATTATCCTGAAAAGAAAAAAATTGCCATTGATGAAGATTACGTTTCGGAATTGCACAGTTATTTGAAAGGGAAAGCCGGTGAACGTTTTTATGTGATTGCACCTACGCAAAGCATTAACTTTATGCAGGATGAAATTAAGCTGGGCGATACTGTTTACACTTTTCTGAAAGTTCCTGTTTCTGTTCTTATCCGACTTATTCAAAGCGGAGAGTTAAGCAGTTTCAAACAACCCAAATCAGAAGAAAATGTTAACGAAGTTATAGATGCGTTTGGCTTTGACTTTGTTTCTCAGCCACAAGTGAAATATAATTTGCATAAGCAGAAAAAGAAAGAAGGAATGTTTGAAACAGACCAATTTACAATCAGGTTGAGTGAATTTTATTCTGATGGTTTGCTTTATTCTCCGGAGGATTTTAAAAATTTTGAAACACTTTCATTGGTTTTAATTGACCTTGATTACGAAGCCGACCCGTTTACAATGGATATGCACCTTTGGGGAAAAGACTTGGTAAAAGATGAAACAACTCCTGTTGAAATCAGCATTGATGCGGAAAAGTGGAAAAAAGCAAAGCTTGCAGTCATTTTGATTGATGAATACGGTAACGAGAAAAAATTAGTTTTAGACAAAAAAGATTTTAAATAATGAGTATAAGCATACGCAATACCGATTTGGTATTAAAATTCGATGATGATGCCGTTAATGACATCCTGAATAAATACGACACCTATCTTGAAGCATTGTACAACGATGATTATTCTTTTCATCGTGATGCAGTTAAATCTGCCGTTGGTTTTCTTCTCTCCGAGAAATATAAAACAATGGAAGATTTAGCAAAGGAAAACTATTTAAAAAATCCTAAAATAAAAGACCGTTATCCAAGCAAGGATGATTATTTGTCGGACAATGCAATTCCATTAAGAAAATTCAAAGCCTGCTCAATGGACTTGGCAACAGGTTCAGGAAAAAGCTTTTTAATGTTTGGTATTGCTCAGGTAATGCTTTGCGAGCAAGCTATTGATAAGGTATTGGTGCTTTGTCCGTCTTTAACCATAGAAGAAGGATTAACAGATAAATTCAAAACACTTAACAGCCGTAAGGATTTGGTTGATATTTTGAAAGCGATTAACCCAAAATATGTTCAACCGGAAATCAAAAATGCTTCTGAAACTATTTTGCCAAACGACATTTGCATCGAAAACATACACGCAACATATCAGCGGACTGGTTCATCAATTCAGGCAAGTTTTAAAAGCGAAGGTCAGAGTGTTTTAGTTATGAATGATGAAGCACATCATATTTTTTCAGGTGAAGCAGACAGTAAGGATAAAAAATGGATTGAATTTCTGAAAGACAAGGAATACAATTTTAAATACATCGTAAATGTAACCGGTACAACTTACTATGGTTCAGATAATAACGACTATTTTAATGATGTCATATATCGGTTTGGCTTAAAACAAGCCGTTGACAAAGGCATTGTAAAAAAAGTTGACCCAAAAACTTTTGATGAATACAAGGATGATAAGGGCTATCAACAAATATGGGCAGTACACCAGGAAAATATTAAAACATACGGTAAATATGTAAAACCTATTTCTATAGTTGTATGTGCCAGCATAGCAGAAGTAATAATTGAATGGAATGAATTGGTGAAATTTATTTCAGAGAAAGAAAAAATTAGTTTTGAAGAAGCTGCAACAAATGCAATTTGGGTAACATCTGGATTGCCTGGGAAAGACACGAAAGATGGCAAAGCAATTGCTCCAATATTATCAAAGGACAAAGAAGGCAGAGCCGGAGAGAGTATCAGAAAAGACAATCTGAAATTATTAAAATCGGTAGATAATCCTAAAGAAGTAAATCCCGTTGAATGGATTATTTCAGTCGCAATGCTTACAGAAGGTTGGGATGTGAAAAATGTATTTCAGGTAGTGCCTCACAAACAGAAAGCTTTTAATTCAAAATTGCTTATTGCACAGGTCTTAGGTCGTGGTTTAAGAATACCACAAAACCTTAAAGATGCCATTGGTGCGGATAAAATTTTTCTGAAAGTAAATAATCACGAGAAGTGGAATCACGAAATCCAAAACCTATATAATGAGATATTGGAATTAGAAAACCGGCTTTCATGGGGTTATGATAAAAGCAGAAGTAAATATGCTTTCAAGTTGCATAACCTGAAATATGAGCCAAAGGAAACAACAAAAGAAACCAAAAAAGAAAAAGCACAATCCCCAAAGACATTTGGTTTTAATCCACAAAGAAAAGTGTCGGAATACAAAGCCGATTTTCAATATAATTCTATCAGTTATGTATTTGAAGAAAAAGAGGTTTACGGTATTGATCAGGCAGTTACCAATCTTTACACATATTTGAAAGATAAAGATCCAAAAATTGCTCAAGAATATCCAAAAGGGAAATTAAAAACATCCATTCAAAAAGAACTGAAAGATAAAGGGTATGAGAATGATTTTTTAAGCAAGGAAAACTATTTATCAGCTCAACAGGCATTTGGCCCAATGTTCAGAGAAACCGGAAAAGAAGTGCCAAGGGTATCAAATGTTTCTGATGCACTTTTTGAAATAAACCCAGAACACTTTCCATCACTTTCATTCAGCGAAGACAGTTTGAAGAGAAATGGATTTTTGTTCTACACAGAAAAAACAATTGACTTTTACAAAGACGATGAAAAGACATTGTTTAAAACCTATACCAGTCTTGATAAACAAATAGCAGATTTAACGGCTGACTTATCAAAGCCCGATTCCGACAAGGTTGCAATTGCTTCAAAAATTGCCGAATTAGCATCTCTTCAGACAGAAATAAATAAGCACTTGCAAAAGGTTGACGAATCAAAATTTAAAACAAGTCTTAATTCATTGTACGTTTCATATACTCCTGAAATTGAATTTGCAAAAACACTTTTCCTGAATATTGAATTGGTTGATGCATTCCTAAAATCGGCTGATAAGGGATTTTATGGTTTCCCATATTCATACAAACCGGAGACTAAAGCAAGAACTCACGTTAAGAACGAAACATTCAATCCTGACTTTTTCCTGAAAGTAAAAGGCACAAATGACATCCTCGTTATTGAAACCAAAAAGAAAGATGATGACAGCAATAAGAACAAAGCGAAATACAGAGATGGTAAAGTGCATTTTGATAATTTAAACAAGAAATTGGAAGAAGGTAAATTGGAAGAACGGTATTATTTCAAGTTCCTTTCCGATGATGGAAGCGATATTGCAGCATTTTTCCAATCAATAAAAGACGAAAAGTATAAAATCTGGAAATCAACATTAATGAATCAACTTGAAAAATAAATATTATGAGCATACTACAGAAGATAAAATCAGAAATAAGTAATGATAAATTTTATCAGGATCATTTTTCTAATGATGGATTTAGATTCGTTGCTTGGTACGTCAGAAGAGTTCTTTTACAATCTCCACAAGCAACAAAAATATGCGTTGTTGATGGTGCAAACGATAAAAAAATAGATGCTCTGGTTATAGATGATGAAAACAGAAATATTCTGATTATTCAAGGCAAATTTTATGAATCTGGAAATGTTGACAGTGGCCCTTTACAAGAAATTTTATCTGCATGGGTTAGAATTCAAGATCTACATTCATTACAAACGGATGGTAATGATAAGCTAAAGGAAAGGATTGAAGCTCTGAGACAGGCATTAGATGATGAATACGATATTACATTTGAATTATTGACCACCGGGAAACTTACAACTGCTGCTGACAGCGATTTTAAAGTGTTTGCTGAAAAATTGGAACAATCAAAGGATTTCAATGCAAATATAACTCTTGTTGATTCAGAAGTTATTGAAACAAGATTAACCGATGCTGAGTCTAAAGAATTGCCAGCAATCAATCATACCATAAAAATTGAAAGTGATAAAGTAATGTCATTTGATATTAAAGGTACAAGGAGTGTTATTGTTGCCTTGCCATTAAGTGAATGTTTGAAATTTCCTGGAATATCCGATCAAAGGCTTTTTAGAAAAAACGTAAGGCAATCTTTAGGTTGGAATACAATAAATAAAAAAATAAAACAGTCAATCAAAAGTGATAGACCGCAAGATTTTTTCTTTTCTCATAACGGTATTACAGCTATCTGTAAAGAATTCAAACTTAACGAAGCCAAAACATCACTTGAATGTTTTGATCTAAATGTAGTAAACGGTTGCCAAAGTTTAACGACAATTTATAAATGCTCTGAAGATGTAAGAAGAATTGAAAAAGAAACAAGTTTTATTTTATTCAGGTTTTATGAGATTCCGCAAAAGGACTTAGCAGATAAAATAAGCATAAATACAAATAGCCAAAGCGCCGTTAAACCACGTGATTTAAAGAGTAACGATCGTGTTATTTTGAGTTTGAAGCGTGCTTATGAAGCAATGTATCCTGATGGGTTACTAATAAATCAAAGGGGTATGGAAATACCTGGCAATAAAGATAAAAGTAAAGTTGTTGATGTTTCGGACTTTGCTAAAACAGTAATGGCTTGGCAATGCCAAAGACCAAATATTTCTTACAATGAGAAAAAACTATTCGATGAACTGTATAGAAACGTATTTAAGTCCGACTACAATCCAGTTTCTGTTTTAGCATTAAAGAAATGGGATTCGATAATAATGAAGGATTGGGATAATTTGCCCTTAGACGATTTACTGAAAGCAACAAAAAGTTATGTGAGATTCCACATTCTATTCTCAATATCTTCAATAATTGCCTATGCAAATAATCAAGGTGATAAGGTTCCATTTCCATCTGCAACATTAGCCATTGTTGAGCAATATGGTAAAGAAATTTTGCATTATGCTTCAACTTGTTTAAATCAAGCATTAAAGAGCGCTAATCAACAAGCCCAATTAAGTGGAAAAATATTTAGCCCTCAAAATTGGTTGAAAAAGAATGATAGCGTAATGGCTCAATCTTTAGTTGCTAGTACGATGGTTGGAATGATGGAAGGAATGAGTTCAATTGGTGGTAAAAATATAAAAGAGATATTGAAACTGAATCCAGATCAATTTGAGTTAAGATGGAAAGCAGATTAAAACCCACGCATTTGCAAGCACATTGCCAAAGCCCCGCAAGCCAACGCTTCAACCAAAGCTTTGTCAAAGAGCTTGCAAAGCCAACCCAAGAGATGAATTTAAAAATTTTTCTCCCACGCTTAAAAGAAAAAATTAAAACACGCCAGCACACGGGCGACACAGACAGAAAAGAAAATGAAGTAGTAATTTGACAAGTTTAATATGAAAGAGCAATTTGACAGGAACCTACGGACAGACAAGAACCGCCAGTGCATAACAGGCGGTATATTTTATTGCCGAGATAGTGGGTATTTCAGCGTTTGTGCATCTAATAAACTTTCGTGTAACTTGACAGGACAGTGCTTCGAAATCGGCAACAAAAACATACCGCCAAACCGTTATGCGGCAGCTTAAAACGACAGACAGACAATGACAACAAGAAAAATATTTGGATACATTTTTATAGTAGTTTCTATCATACTGACGCTTGCAATCGTTGGACAACTTGCTAAATTTCTTGGTGCCATAGTCGGGGTTATCAAAATATTTAGCGGTCAATTAGATAGTTATCAGGTTGGACAAGTCATTGGGACTTTCATTTATTGGGTGTTCCACATTTCATTGACAATTTTTCTTTGGACTATTGGCAGACGTTGGACAAAAAACAAAAACACAAAAAATGAATAAATGGAAAATTGCGTTTTGGTATTGCTTGACACTATTGGTTGCCGTGACAGTTTTTTCCGTTTATTCAATTATTGACCATGGCGTGACAATGACTTACCAAAATGAAGGTTACACAGACACAGAAAACGACCTTGACCAGCTTATTGAAATCATAAATGAAACTGACTTGACAAAATCAGCGATTAAAAGCGAACTAAAAGACCATAGACTTTTTGAATATATGGACTTCAATTCTGATACAATTTCGCTTGACAGAGTTTCACTTATTTTCGAGACAGATAAACTTAAAAACGTAACGAAACAATGGTAATACAAGAAAGCCGACCGCATAACAGCACCTACCCAAAAGGCGGGGTTTCATGTTCCAAAGACAGTTTTGTGGTTAATCAAGCAATTGTTTTTCAAATCATGTTTTGTGGTAAAAGTCCCGCCCTTCGGGTAGCTGCAAAACGTTATTCATGAGGCAACGTAATGTGCAACCCTCAGTCTTTTCATCCGGTCCTTTTCCATGATACAATACCGGCGACAACCGGGTGACCCGAACCCACACTTTTCTGCTGGTCACAAATTGATAATACAACCATCCTGCGGAACATTTTACCCCAGAGGCGAGCCATGAGCATTAAATACGTGTTTTCAACCTTCCTGGCATTGACTCTTTATACATCCGGCCATTGCCAGAATCTAACGGATGATGAAATAAAAACAGAGGCATGGAACACGGTTAAGACCATTAACCGCCATTGGGCTATCACCGAAAACATGGATAGTCTGGGATTATTCATTCACCCGGATATGGTTATTTTCTTGCCGGATACACCGGAAAGAATGAGAGGAAAAGCCAGCATCATTGAGTCATATCAAAGTTATGCCAATTATGCACAAACCATTTCATTCATCGAAACAGACCCATTGATTCAGTTGTATAATGAAAACAAAACCGCAGTTGTGACCTATTATTACACCCTGGAATTCCTGACTTCGGCCGGCGAGACCCGGCGCTTCAATGGCCGTGACATGTATACGTTCATTTACGACAATGGCCGATGGGTGGCCGTTGCTCAGCAGTATACCCAGATTCCAGACTAAGTAAATTCCCGGTCACCACACACTTTTCAATACTTAATATATAATGCCCTGATGACCTCAGAAAACACACAGCCTGATGCACCCACACCCGTAGCCGGTGCCACTCCGTTTGTCCAAACCTATTTTCATGGGACCAAGGCAGACCTCAGAATCGGTGACCTGATTAAGCCCGGTTTCCATTCAAACTACGGACAGCGAAAAAACGCCCCCTTTATTTTTCTGTCTGCCACATTGGATGCTGCCATCTGGGGAGCTGAACTCGCCGTTGGTGACGGTCCGGAAAGAATCTACCTGGCAGAGCCCACCGGAGCAATCGAAGATGACCCGGATCTGACGGATAAAAAGTTTCCGGGCAATCCGACAAAATCATATCGCTCCAGGGAACCTTTCAGAGTGGTTGGTGAAGTGACCGTATGGATAGGCCATCCGGCAGAACAGGTGAAGGCCATGAAAGAGGCACTGAAGAAACTGAGTGAACAAGGATATCATTCACTGAATGATGAACAGTCCTGAACCTCCTTCACCAGACCCCGATTTACATCAGACAACAGCCAACCTTCTACCAGGACAACTCAATCAGCCCCATGCAGGAAACTTACCACTCCGATAAAACCTTCGACCGGATCGACTCAATAGAAAAGGGCGAGTATGAAGCCTGCCGGTTCGACAGTTGCAACTTTTCCAATTCCAACCTTTCCGACTTCGTTTTTACGGATTGCACGTTTACCCATTGCAATCTCAGTCTGGCCCGGCTCGACCATACCGCCTTCCGGGAGGTCCGGTTCAGGGATTGCAAACTGCTGGGACTCCGGTTCGAGTTTTGCAATGACTTCGGACTGGCCTTTTCATTCGAAAATTGTCAGTTGAATCATACAACCTTCTTCAGGAAGGATATCCGGAACACGGTTTTCCGCAATTGTCAGTTAAAGGAATCCGATTTCACCGAAGCCAATCTGACCAGTGTGGTATTCGATCTGTGCGATCTGTCCAAAGCAGTGTTTGACCGTACCATCCTTGAGCATGCCGACTTCCGGACTGCCTATGGTTATTCCATTGATCCGGAGCTGAACCGCCTGAAAAAGACACGTTTTTCTTTAGCGGGTTTGCCAGGATTGCTGAACAGGTATGATATCGTTATTGATAACGGATAGCAGGCAAAAAGCTGACCATCCGGTCATGAGAACCCCTTCCCAACCAAAATCGTCGTCAGACTGACTGGTTTATTCAGAAACTTGAAAACGTGTACCTAATTAGATACATTCGCTTATACGAACGCTACCATGCCTTTAATTGATCGTTTCAATGGTATCAAGATTCACGTTTATAATGGGGAGCATCGTCCTCCGCACATTCATGCAGTTTACAATGACCATGAAGCGTTAATCGTGATTGAAACCAGGCAGATTTATGCTGGTTATTTACCAAAAAAACCGCTTAAGCTGGTTTTTAACTGGTTAGCTGAACACTCTGAGTGGGCACTTGCCATTTTTTATGAATTAAATCCGGATTTAAAATGAGACAACGTATTAAAATCCCCCGGATCATTAAAATCAACTGGGTAAAGGAATTAACCGTATCGGTCGTTTTTAATAATGGGGAATCCCGACTCATTGACTTTCACCAGGTGTTTAAGTCAATTGGTGTGTCAGAAAAGTCACCAGCCTTTGTGCTCTTTAATCCTGACCAATTTTCAAAAGTTGAGCTTCAGAACCATACCCTGTCGTGGGAAACGGTCGATCAATTCATAACCAACCGGGATGGCCGGAAAGTCAGGGTTCCCTTTGAAATCGGGGCGGATGTATTGCTGAAGTTCAGCAAGCCGGAACAATCAGATCATTCCAGCAAAATCGGGCAACTGGTACGTGAAGAGAGGTTAAAGTCTGGCATGACCCAACAGGATCTGGCAATCAGGAGCGGAACCACCAGAGCCTATATTTCAAGGATTGAAAACGACCGATCCGATCTGGAATTGGCCACACTAAGAAAAATCGTCGAAACAGGATTGGGGAGGAAACTGGATATATCAATCAGGTAAGAACTGACTCTCTCTCGTCAGACTTACCGTTGAATTTGAGATCACCTGTCAATCAGCATGGAACCCAAATCCATTGAACAGGTTTCTTTAACAGTCCCATCCCCTTCATTTTACCCCATCTCTGCACCCCGGTCCTGAATGACACACCTGTATCTTTGATCACACGCCGGTTAACCGATTACCGGCGAGCATCTCAACACACACCAAAACCCACATAGCTATGATGATTTTAATCGCCGGTCCCTACCGGGGCGGCACCAACGATGACCCTGTTTTAATCAAAAAGAACCTGGACCGGCTCGAATCAGTTGCGCTTCCGCTGTTCAGAAAGGGTCATCTTCCCGTGATCGGTGAATGGGTGGCCCTGCCGCTGATGCATCTGGCCGGTTCCACCCGGATCGGCGATGCCATCTGGGATGAAATCCAATACCCGGTCGCTCACCGGCTGCTCGAAAAATGCGATGCGGTTCTCCGGCTGGAAGGGGCCTCAAAAGGCGCCGACGAGGACGTCCGGCTGGCAAAGGAACGAGGGTTACCCGTGTACTACCATCTGGATGACATTCCGGATGTGAGCGGAAAATAACACCGATCCTGCCGGGCGATTTGCATCGATTCTGCCCTTCCCTTGCCTGTTTCGCAACGGCCGGTGTATTTTCCGCCATTTAAAACAGGAAGGCTCCATGTCACATCCCAATCCCGATGTTGATTCCTATTTCACCGATGGATGCATGCGTTGCGAGCATGGCGGCACCCCGCAGTGCAAAGTGCACCGATGGGAGCAGGAAATGGCGGTGTTGCGGTCACTCATTCTGCAATGTGATCTGACCGAAGAACGGAAATGGGGTGTGGCCTGTTACACCCTGAACGGAAAGAATGTGGTCATCCTCGGGGCATTTAAGGAGTACTGTGCGCTGGCCTTTTTCAAAGGGGCACTCATGAAGGATCCGGAAGGCTTGCTGACCAAGGCAGGTGAACATTCACAGGCGGGCCGGCAGATCCGGTTTACCTCGATGGCTGATATTGAAGGCAAAGAGGACGTCTTACAGGCCTATCTCTTCGATGCAATTGAGGTGGAATTGTCGGGAGTTCCCATTCCGCGTCAACCGGAATCGGAGTTCCCCATGCCATCCGAACTGGCTGACCGGCTGGAATCGGATCCCTTTCTGAAAGAAGCGTTTGAGGCGTTAACGCCAGGCCGGCGCCGCAGTCATCAGCTGCACATCTCACAGGCCAAACAAGCACAAACACGCCTGTCACGTGTCGAGAAATCCATCCCCATGATCATGGCCGGACTGGGTTTTATGGAGGACCGGTATACGGGGAAAGGATCACGGGAGTGAGTGGTGAGTGGTGATCAGAAATCGGTGAGCAGAGAACGGTAAATGCCGGTTATTGCTGATTGGAAAAGACCGAACCCATCACAAGGTTCTCCCCCTCCGCCGGAGGGGGAGAAATTCTGAATTCTGAATTCTGAATTCCTTACTCCTGTCTCCTGCCTTTTCTCACTCCCTCCAGACGGGGGGACCATCCATTCCGCGGTATCGCGGACGGGGAGCGGGCTGTGCGAAGGTCATGCCGGCAAAAATCCGGTTGGCCTGATCGATGATGGCTTGTTCAGCCGGATTAATAAACAACACCCGTTCGGCGCGGGAAGAGCCGGTGGAATCGATCAGATCCAGTTTGAGTTTCGTGCCCTCGATGGTGACAACGACTTTTTCCCCGGTATAGACCACGGCCGGGACTGGTTCAAATCCGGGAAATTTGATAATCAGGGTCAGGTCAGAGGAAAGACTATCCACACTCCAGGTCCAGCGGATGTGTTCGAGCGACCGGTGAAAACTGCCGCTCAACTGACCATCGAACAAACCAACCCGGTAATCGAGAGAAAACAGACTGTCTGGCATTTGCGGCATGAGCACCACCTGGCGTTTGCGGCCATCCGGCCGGATGCCCAGAAATCCTTCATACCAGACGCGCAGGAACTCTGACATGGACCAGGCCTGAGAAAAGGTGCCACTCAGGCTCGGCTGGGTTTTCCCTTCATGCGGAAAGGCATCGAGCAATTCGGGCATGGCACCGACAGCCCCGGGAGGTTCAATGGCCAACCGGGCCTGATTCCGCCAGAGTGCATAAGCCGGATCCGGTTGAAACCCTTCAATCATGCGCTGAAGAATGATGCCGTTGTTCCAGAGCCAGACTGACCCGTTGTGATAAGCCCAATCCTTATGATAATCGGACCGGTAACCCTGCCAGCTGGTGTGGTACGGGTAGAAATTGTCATGGGACTGATTCAGTGAACCGATTCCCCACGGATAAACCAGATCCTCCCAGATTTTCCGGGTCAGTTTCCAGCGAAGACTATCCGGACGGATGAGATCGTATGTAAACAATTGGTTGGGCCGGAGGCTGTAATCGGGTTTCCCTGAACTCAGCAACCGGTCGGCGACCAGCAACCGGGATTCATCAACAAAATCGGACTGGAACCGGGACCGCAACTGATCGGCCAGCTGAGTCCAGGCACGTGCATCTTCCCAGGAACCGGCAATGCGTGCAATTTCTGCTCCGGCACGAAGCTGCCCGTACCACAGGGCCTGAATGTCATTGGCCCGGTTTCCGCGGGGAGAGAGCGGAATTCTGTCGGCAATTTTTGCATCCATCCAGGTATCGGCATCGTCGTGAGTGAGGTAACCGTTTTTATCCACCCGGTATTTCAGCGGACCTTCCATGGCCTTTTTCACTTTGGGATACAGAATCCAGGCCAGGGTGGTGTCACCCGAATAATGAATGTAATTAAGAAGTTCAATCACGAATCTCGGTGTTCCGTCGGTGGTGTTGTAGATGATATCATCCGGACGCAGACGGTTGGGAACCCGACCGTAATCGGGAGATTGTTCCTGATTGTTCTGAAAGTTGGCAAAAGACATCAGGATGGAACGGGCCACTCCGTACTGTCCGGTTACCAGCGTCGCGCCAGGCAGGGTGATAAACAGATCGCGGCCCCAGTAATCGTTAAACCATGGCAGTCCGGCAAAAATCCCATCACCGCGCTGGCGGGTGATCAGGGCATCGAGTGAGAGCAGGGTCCATTTCAGGGATAAATCCAGACTGGCATCATTCGACCGGAAAAAGTTGGTGGCCAGCAGGTTTTCCATCCGGGATTCCCGCGCGGCAACAAGTGCTGCCCGGTTGGCACGCATGGAAGCCAGCAGGTCGGTGATCCGTGCTTTGGATGAATCGGCAATGAGGAAAAAACCACCCGAGGCGGCGTTGGTCGTCAGGGTCGGGCGACTGCGTTTCCCTTCCACCCGCAGGGGCTGGGCATTGACTGGTGCCACTCCGATGAGAAGACCATTGGCCGATTCGATGCAGTTGTAAAACGCCACATCATCCCGTGATTCGCTCCACGCCAGCTGATAGCCATCCGGAATGATCGAGATTTCTTCACCCGGCGTTCTGATTCCGACTTCCAGCACCCTCAGATTGTCATACATCCGGAACGTTTCAGCGGTTTCTCCCCATTCTCTCACCAACTGATGCGGATACACAGTCACGGAGGCTTCGGGGCGTTTCAGGCTGTCACCATCCACCAGAAGCGTGTAATCCTGCAGCACCCGGTGGGTGGCAATGTTCCATCCGGAGAACCATTCAACAGAGGTCTGATGGGATTTTACATAGTAGTAGGCGGTCCTTTTATCGGTAAAGGTCACATCGCGGTTATCGGCGGCGGGAACCATGATCCCCATCGAGTCAATCATGCGTGGGGCGGGGCCTTCGGGCCGGCAGGCCGTCAGGAAGGAGGTAAGGAGAAATAAGGTAACGGGAACCGGTTTCATGGGTAAATCCAAAAAATGTGACTGGATCCGGAACAAAAATGCAAGTTAAGACGGTTCCATCACATGATGACAATTTGTATACATAACAAAAACCGATTTTAACATTTTTTGACGACATGGTGAGTATTTGGTGTGGGGATTTTTCCCATCTTGCAGAAATTTTTTGCGGTTGCTCTGGTGTGTTGAAAGTCCCACATGTTTGCTGAACGTCCCCATTCAGAAGGTCATCCCTTCTCCCATTCCCCTGTTTCTGTCTCGATTGTATCGGCTGATCAGTTAAGTCTGACCACCGTCTTTGTGCGTGTACAGGGACTTCATGGTTTACCCGAATTCGGTCATATACAGTTTCTGCCCGGTCTTCAGGTGGTTTCTGTCAGTCAGGCGTACGATGGTCTCATGATCGAAACCAGTCCGATGCGGTGGGATGAAGTGTACCGGATCAGCATTGGCGGGTGTGAACCACGGCTGCTTAATCAGGATCCCTGGCTGGACAGTCTTTTCAGCGAAAAACCGCTTGGCTATGAATTAACAGACACCTACACACGGTTTGGCGTGTTTGCCCCCCGTGCCACCGAGGTCCGGCTGGTGCTTTTTGCCGATGCCAGTTCGGAGAATTATACCGAGCACACCATGAACCGGGATGAGGAGGGGGTCTGGGAACTGTTTTTCCCCGAAAGTCTAGATGGGTATGCCTATGGGTACCGGGTCTTTGGCCGTCAGGGAGACGGGGAATGGTTCAATCCGGAAGTGATCATTGCAGATCCGTACTCACCGGCTGTCACCACCATGAACACGTTCCACCATCAGGCGAGAACGCTGATCCGCCGGTTCGATTTTGACTGGAAGGATACCAATCCGGTGGCCATTCCGCGGAATGAACTCATCATCTACGAAGCTCATCTCCGCAACATGACGGTTCATCCGTCGGCCGGATGTTCTGCACCGGGCACCTATCTGGGTTTTGTTGATGATTCTCAGCGCGGCGGTCTTCCTCACCTGAAACACATGGGAGTGAATGCTGTCGAGTTTCTTCCCCTGATGGAATTCGGCAACATCGAAACACCCTACCAGAAACAGTCCGATACGGGAGTGTTTAATACCTGGAATCCGTACGCCCGAAATCACTGGGGCTACATGACCAGTTATTTCTTTGCTCCTGAAAGCTACTATGCCTCGGATGGACATTTGAATCCGGGTCAGCGGACGGGGGCTTCGGGCCGGCAGGTTTCCGAAATGAAGGAAATGGTGAGGCGGTTGCATAGTGAGGGATTGGCCGTCATCATGGATGTGGTGTACAATCACGTCTCACAATACGACTACAATCCGCTGAAACTGATTGATAAAAAATATTACTTCCGGCTGGATTCACACGGAAATCCCCTGTCGGAAAGCGGATGCGGGAATGATCTGAAAACCGAACGTCCCATGACCCGCCGTCTGATCATCGACAGTGTGCGGCACTGGATGACCGAGTATCACATTGACGGATTCCGTTTCGATCTCGCTCAGCTGATCGATAAGGAAACCTGTGCGCAGGTGCTTGCCGAGGCGCGGAAAATCAATCCGGCGGTGATCATGATTGCCGAACCGTGGGGGGGCGGCTACGATCCCAACGGATTTTCTGATATCGGCTGGGCGGGCTGGAACGACCAGATCCGGAATGGCCTGAAAGGATTTCATCCGCAGGACGATGTAAAGGGTTACGTGTTCGGCCGGTTTTTTCATCACAACGACTATTTCTCGCTGGTCCGTTACATCCGCGGATCGCTGCGGGTCGATGGCGGTCCGTTTCACAAGGCCGAGCACACCATCAACTATCTCGAAAGCCACGATGATCACACCTTTGGTGATTTCATCCGGATTGGAATCGGGAAATACCGTCACGGACAGAAAATCGACAATCTTGAAGAACATGCCCGTCTGAATGAGCATGAGCTGAAACTGCATAAACTGGCCGCCCTGTTTCTTTTTTCTGCACAAGGAAATGTGATGATTCATTCGGGCCAGGAGTATGGCCGCAGTCAGGTGGTTGCTCCCACCTCGATTCACGACCCGCAGGTGGGTGAAATCAGTTCCAATTCCTACGATAAGGACAACGACACCAGCTATATCAATTTTGAGCATGCCGATCTGAACCAGTCTCTGGTCGATTTCTACCGTCAGCTGATCCGGCTGAAGAAAACATTCCGGGTGTTCACGGCTGCTTCTCACCGGGATATCAATTTCTTCCCCTCACTTAACTCACTGGCCCTGTTTTTCGAACTGGTCGGAACCGCTTTCGATGAGCCGAACTTCTTCGTGGCCATGAACAGCAACCACCGGCACCCGAGCGAATGCTTTCTGCCCGAAGGAAAGTGGCAGGTTCTTCTCGCCAATGTGGATGGTTACAAGCCGGTTCAGTCCGGCCGTATGGTCATTCATCAGGGCGAAGCATTCCTGCTGATGAAACTGTAAGCCAACCGTCTTATGGAAAGCGGACCACTGACGTTCACCACCCGGGTCGGGCGATTGGGGTACCTGAACATGCATTGCGTCGAAATTCCGGCCGATGTGGTTTCCCATTTTGGCGGAACGTTTAAGGGACGTTTTCTGGTCACCGTTAATGATCGGGTGACCTGGCAGGGCGGACTGATGACTTATGGCAATGGCATGGCCTACATCATGTTCAGCACCAAAAACATGAAAGCAGCAGGAACCCAGGCCGGCGCCACGATCACCGTCCGGATGGAAAAAGACACCAGTCCGTACGGACTTCCCATGCCGGAAGAACTTCAGGTCCTGCTCGATCAGGATCCCGAATCAGACAAACGGTTTCATGCACTCACCCCGGGCAAACAACGATGGATTATCACCTGGGTTTCCAGCGTTAAGGATGTGCAGAAACGCATCGACCGGTCGGTTCTGGTCATGAACAATCTGAAGTCCATACCGCCAGGAAAGGAGACTTTCCGGCTGATGGTGGGACTGGACTGAAAAAAAAAATTCCTCACCCCGCAAGTTTATCTGCCTCTGCGGCATCTGAACCATCAGAACCAATCAAACAAGGAGATCTGATATGACAACCAAACTTGCCCTTTTCACCTTCGCCGGTCTGCTCATTGCCACCAGTCTGACTGCTCAGGAAACAGTTCAGAAACGGGTGATTGTCAAAGGAGGCCCCGACCAGATGGAAGCCATGGCCCCCGGTCAGGAACATGAAATCATCATTCAACGTGGCGACGGACCCGATATGATCGGATTCATTCCTGATCTGACTCCCGAACAGGAGAAGAAAATTGATGACATCCGGTTCAAATACCGTAAGCAGTTAAAACCTTTGAAAAACCAGATGGGTGAACTGCGGGCGAAAATGCGCACCGTCATGTCTGCCGATAAAATCAATAAATCGGATGCATACAAGCTGGCCGAAGAAATGAATGCAGTCGAGCTGAAAATGGAAAAGCTGCGGATTGATGAGAAAATCGAAATTTCGGAGCAACTGACCGAAAAGCAGCGGCTTGAATGGACCGACATGCCTGGACCGGGATTCGGACCGGGAATGGCACCGGTCATGAAAAAGATGCGCTGGATGCAAAAAGAAGTCGACACAGATAAACCCTGAAAACGAACTGAAAACAGCCGGGCCGGTTTCCCTTGCGGGGAACCGGCTTTTCTGCTTATTCAACGGACCCCATGACCCCAACCGATCAGGTACTGACCGAACAGCTCAGAACAGGACATCCCGGTGCCTGCGAGGCTCTGCTTCGCCGGTTTCAGGATAAGGTCATGAGAACGGCCTATGGCTACACAGGAAACCAGTCCGATGCAGAGGACATTTTTCAGGACACATTTGCCGAGGTCATCCGATCCATTGGCACCTTCCGCGGCGAATCGGAACTGGGAACGTGGATTTACCGGATTACCATCCGGAAAGCGCAGGAACACCACCGGCGCAAGCAGCGGAAATGGATGTTCAGTTGGTTCTCCGATTCAGAAGACGAGTCTGCAGATCCGGCCGACCCGGATGGTCACACGCCCGAAAGTCTGTACATCGGCCACGAGGATCTTGAAAACGTAAGGCAGGCCGTGAACCGGTTACCCGATCTGCAGCGACAGGCCATCACCCTGTTTTATTTTAATGATTTACCTTATCAGGAAGTGGCTGCGGTCATGGAAACCAGCGTTTCCTCTGTGGAATCGCTCCTGTTCCGCGCACGCCGCAACCTGAAGAAAACGCTTGAACGACCGAACGAAGAGGTATCCGTATGAAACCCGATGCTTCATATACCGACATGGACCAGCCTTTACGCAGACTGGCTTCACAACCCATTCCATCCATATCAGACCGGCTGATCCGGCAAACCCTGGACCGGATGGAACGCAACCAAACGGCCCCGGGCGGATTGGTGATTCCGGGCTGGCAACTGGTTGCAGCAGCCATTCTGCTTGCCATTAATCTGGCTACCGGTGTGGTTCTTGCCACCGGCAATCAGACCCCGGCCACCAATGACCGGGTGCAATGGGCCGAGGCGTACAACATGGATGTGCCCACCATATATGATCAACCCCAGACCACCACGGAGGATTAAGTGGAACTCATACTCAAAAACAAACTGGTCACCGGCCTGATTGCCGTGCTTCTGCTGACCAATGTGGGATCCCTGGTGACCTTGTGGATTCTGCACTTCCGGAAGGAAGCCAGACAACCACATATGATGGTTCTGGAATCGGAACATGCCCCGCCGGCCGATATGATTTCGACCGTCCTGACCGACCGGTTTCATTTTAATGACGCTCAGCTGACCAGCGCCGGAACCCTCAGAGAAACCCACTTCAGACAGACCAAAACCATCCGGGATTCCATACTGGTTCTGAAGGAGCAGCTGAACAGTGTGCTGTTTACCGACAAGCCAGACATGGGAACGGTTAAACGAATCACCTCGGGGATCGGAATTCAGCAGGCGAGGCTGGAATCACTCAATTTTGATCATTTCCACCGGTTATGGTTACTGGCCGATCAGGATCAGCGACCGGCATTCGAGGCATTTATCCGCAGCATCAATGAAAGGATGGCGCCGAAAGCCCGCATGGAAAAGCGGATGATCATCCGTCAGAATCTCGGCTCGGGTAAGGATGAAGTGAAAGAAATGATCTGGGTGGAAGGCGAATCCGGCCCTGAAGAAGTGGCCCCTCCTGCCCCCTGATTATAACCGGACCGGCATGGTGATCGTGACGGTGGTTCCCTGTCCTTCGATACTGGTCAGGCTGATATCACCACCCTCCTGCTTGACCATGGTGTAGGTTTCATACAGCCCGAGACCGGTGCCGGCGCCGGGGGCCTTGGTGGTAAAAAAGGGTTCGAACACTTTGCTCTGGTTCGACTCGGGAATGCCGGTTCCATTGTCCCGGATGATAAACTGAAAACGGTTCAGACCAGAGAGTCCGGCCACCAGACTGACCACACCGGATTCGCCGGCCAATCCTCCTGCCTTTTGTTTTTCCCGGACCGCTTCTGCCCCGTTGGTCATGACGTTAAACAGAATCATTTTAAGACGGGTGCCCTGCAGGCGGCGCGAAACCGGCAATTGGTTTTCCACATCGACCACCACATCGGTGAACTGTCCCCGGACCATGTCGGCCACTGAATCGAGATATTCACCCGGCGGCATGGGTCGGTCAAAATCTTCACTTTTCGAGAACTGCCCCATTTTATTAACAATCCGGCGGATCCGTTGAATGCCGTTTTCAATCCGGCCAAGTGAATCGTTGAATTCCTTGTCATCGGCCAACGTGGGATGTGCATCGGTTTTCATCCGCATCAGTTCTGTGTTCAGTTGAAGAATGGTCAGCGGATTGTTGATTTCGTGTCCGAGGCCAGCAGTTAACTGCCCCATTGAGGCCATTTTCTCGGCATGAAGCAATTGCACGGTTTTCTCGGCCACCTGTATTTCGAGCAGGTTTTTTTGTTCCTTCAGAACCAGAGTGCGCCAGCGGATGATCCATGCAATAGACCCGATGGCCAGGAGTGAAAACAAGGTCCAGGCATACCATGTGCGGTACCAGGGAGGCAGAATCCGTAAAGTATACGAAGCCACTTCCGATTCACTTCCCGGCGCCAGTCTGGACTGCACCCGGAAAGTATATGTGCCCTCATGCAGATTGGAATATTCCTTTTCGGGGAGGTGGGTCCAGTCGGACCAGACCGGTTCTTTGCCAGTATTCATCGACACACGATACTGCACTGACTGAATCTGATTATACGTCGGGGATACAAACCGGAACCGGATTTCCTGATCGCCAAAGGGCAGGACCGGAGCCGGACCTGAATAGAAGCTTCCGGTGAGAACCTCCCTTCCGTTAATCACCACCTCCCGGATAATAGGTTCGGGGGGCATGGATACCCGGTCCGGATTGGTTCCATCGAACCGGAGCAGGTACTCACCGAGCACAAACCAGACGGTTCCATCGGGTTCGGAAAACAAATCGGAGTAATTCTTATCGGACGGATTGATAAATGGCACCTGAAGCACCGGAAAGCCGGCACCGGGAGTAAGGTCAATGGCCAGCACATCATACCGGCGGCCATCACTGATTTTCATCCAGAGCCGGTTACGGGAATCGAGGTGAAGATGCCGGACCTGGTTCATGCCAGCCGGCAGGCGTTCATTCACAAGGCGCCAGGCAGAAAAACGGTCCTCTTCAAACCGGAAAACTCCTTCTGACGTACCGGCTAGTACATCATTGCCTGCTGTGAATACATGTATGGACTGGCCGGCAGGCAAACCGGGGACCGGTCCAGACAGGACTGCACGGGAAAGCGTTCCGGCGGGGTCGGCAGCCATTTCAGATTCGCTCGCGCGGAAAACACCGTGACGTACGGTGGAAATCCACAGATCACCATTCAGGTGTCTGATGGACGAAATGGGATAAGGGAATGTTTGAATCACTCCATGATCGGTGAACGACCCACCCTGTCTGGTGATCAGGCCGATTCCGATGAAACGGTCGCTGTACAGGATGGTGTTGGGGAAATGGGGCAACGGCAGAATAAAATCGATATCGAGCGAGGAAATTTGTCTGAGATTCTGACCATTCCAGTAGTAAGCGGCAGTGGAAGATCCGATCAGAAGTCCGTTCTCATAAGGCACCACCGAGCGGTAAATTCCCGGCAGCCCCTGAATCGGAACCGCACGCGGGAAGCGGTCGGGGGTAAGGGTATCCGCCTCGTCAATGCGGAACAATCCCTGAGAGGTGGCAATGAACAACCGGTTATTCACGCGGGTCATGGCCTCCAGGTTTCCATGCAGACCCGATTGTCTGTCGAAAACGGTAAACGGCTGACTTAAGAAAATACGGCTGAGACCATTGTTATGCCCGATCCACAATCCGCCTTCCCGGTCCTTGAAGCTGAACAAGCCATAATTATCATGCAGACCGTTGCTCTCATTGTAAATCTGCAGTATTCTCCCCTGTCCGTCAGCCAGCACCACGCCGCCCAGCAACGTGACGAAAACATACCTGCCGGGTCCCAGCCGGGCCGAATCATAAATAAACCGGGTTTTATAATATCCATTATCGGGTGAAGGGACCGGCCACACCTTGCTGCCATCATATCTGAACAATCCATCCATCCGGCTGACAATCAGAATGGATCCGTCATCAGAGGGCAAGTAACCATTCACTTTCACCCCGGCAAGAGAACCGGTACCCGGCAGCAGGCGGAGCGAATCACCGGTCACCGTGTAAATCCCCCTGCCGGCCAAACGGAAAAACAACTGATCCCCGACAAAGGAAATCACATCGAACCGGTCCACCCCGGCCGGCCGGTCGAACACAGTCATCTTTCCATGATGCCACCGGACCAGGTAACGGAATCCGCGGAACCACACTCCCGAAGAAGGTGACGAGCGGACTTCCCAGAATTCACCATAATCGGGGGAACGGGGGGGAAGGAGGTTCATGAGGGACCGGTAAGTGAGCGATCCGGTAGAATCGGGGGCGAGATAGCCGATTTCATTCACACCGGCTACATAAATGGTGTTCGCCGAATCAATATCCAGCCAGAGTGGTTTGGCCTGTCCGGGAAGTTCTATCAGCCTCCATTGATTTCCGTCGTACTCCAGAACCCCGTTTTCATTGGCCACATAAATCAGTCCAAGCTGATTCTGGACGATACACCAGTTTTCACGGCCGGAGACATATTGGGAATAATTGATGGTGCGGATAAATGGTTTTCCCGGACCAGCCAGTAAACTGAACCCACAACACAACAATCCGATCGCCACGGCGGTCAGTCGCAACACCCGTACTCCTAATTGATCGCGGAAAAATAAGAAACAAATATAAGTAGGTGAAGGTGTAAACAGATGATTGCACACCGGGCGGACGCGCAGGATTCCAATTCTTCCTGCCGATTTGTACCTTTTGGTTTTTTCAGGACTCTGCCCATGACCCTGCGTGTGACCCTTCTTCTTTTGGTGGGACTGTTTTTCAGCAACCTGTCTGCACAGAAGCCAACCACTTACTGCAACCCGATGAATCTCGATTACGGATTCACACCCATTCCGAATTTTGCCACCGGAGGAAAACACCGGGCTACGGCCGATCCGGTCATTGTCACTTATAAAAACCATTACTTCCTGTTTTCAACCAATCAATGGGGTTATTGGTGGAGTGCCGATCTTGCAAACTGGACGTTTGTTCCCCGGCTGTTTCTGAAACCCTGGCACAAAGTGTATGATGAACTCTGTGCCCCGGCCGTCTGGACTTCGGGTGACACCATGTTTGTCATTGGGTCCACGTACGAAAAAACGTTCCCCATCTGGATGAGTACCAATCCGTTTAAAGATGACTGGAAGGAAGCCATTGATTCCTCACAATCCGGAGCCTGGGATCCGGCCTATTTCCTCGATGACGACGGTAGGCTTTATCTCTACCATGGCTCCAGCAATTTCTATCCGTTATACGGTCGCGAAATCGACCGGAAAACCCTTCAGCCAAAATCGGAACGGGTCGATCTGATTCGGCTGAATGACGAAGAAAACGGCTGGGAACGCTTCGGAGAGTACAATGACAATAACTTTCTGGATCCGTTCATGGAAGGGGCCTGGATGACCAAACACAATGGGGTGTATTACTTGCAGTACGGCGCCCCCGGAACCGAGTTCAGCGGTTATGCCGACGGAGTGTACACCAGTTCTTCCCCGCTCGGTCCCTGGACGTATCAGACCCACAATCCATTTTGCGCCAAACCGGGCGGATTCGCACGCGGTTCGGGCCATGGCGCCACGTTTAAGGACGTGTTCGATAACTGGTGGCATGTTACCACAACGGTCATCAGCGTGAAAAACAATTTTGAACGCCGGAACAGCATTTTTCCCACCGGATTCGATTCGGACGGGGTGATGTATTCCATCACTCACTTCGGTGATTACCCGCATTATCTGCCCAACGGACCCGCCGATCACCGGAAAAGCCGCTTCACCGGCTGGATGCTGCTGAACTACCAGAAACCGGTACTGGTCTCTTCCACACTGGGCGGACTGCTGCCGAATTATGCAGTCGATGAGGATATCAAAACCTACTGGTCAGCTGCTACCGCCAATCCCGGCGAATTTATTCAGACCGATCTCGGACAACCGTCGGTGGTCAAAGCCGTTCAGATTAACTATGCCGATCAGGATGTGCCCTATCTGGGTAAACGGACCGACATTTACCATCAGTACGTTCTCTCTCATTCTGCCGACGGAAAAACCTGGAATGTTCTGGTCGATAAATCGGCCAACAAGACCGATGTTCCCCATGATTATCTGGAACTTCCCGCACCGGTCACCACCCGGTTTTTACGTCTGGAAAACCGTCACATGGCTGCCGGAAAATTTGCCATCAGCGGATTCAGGGTTTTCGGAAACGCACCGGTTGCCCTTCCCGACACGGTTCGCGGATTCATTGTGCTGCGGCAGGGAAGCGATAAACGGAATGCCTGGATCAAATGGCATCAGGAACCCAATGCCACCGGATACCACATCTATTACGGCACAGCTCCTGACAAACTGTATTCATCCATCCAGATTTACGGCAAGAACGAGTATTACTTTAAACTGATGAACTCGAAAACCACCTATTATTTCTGCATTGAACCGTTTAACGAAGCCGGTATTGGCCCCCGCACGCCGGTTGTTCGGGTGGATTAATTCCAATGTTGGCTCAACCTGTTTTTTCAACCCGGACCCGTCTGTTTCTGGCAGGCGGATTGGTGTTACTTGCCTTGCTTCAGGGGTTTAATTTTTCGGGCAGTGACCTGGATACCTACATTCCTTTCATCCTTCATGAATCGGATCCGTCTCTGTTTGCCAATGATCTGCTGATTCAGACCATCAACGACCATCCGGTGGTGGTCTGGAAAGCGGCCGGATGGCTGACCTCGGTAACGTCACTGGAATTTACCCTGGTGACGCTCTGGTTGGGTCAGACTTTTCTGATCGCGGCAGCCCTCTGGTTCTTTTACCGGCATTTTTTCGGACCGGGAAATGGTGCGTTGGTTTTTCTGGCTATGCTTTGTCTCGCCCATGGTGCCGCAGCCATGAGCCGTTACGGCCTGAATCCGTATCATTACTTCCAGCCCCACGTGGTCGGATTGTCCCTGTTGCTACTCAGTTATACCTGGTTCGATCAGGGGAAGCGATTGCTGGCTGGCGGAACGGCTGGTTTCATTTTTCTGATTCACCCGTTTTCGGCGGTGGCAACCGCAGCCGTACTGGGTTGGCGGTTTCTGCTCGATGCCTGGCGAGACCGGCAAACCTTGCCGGGATCCCTGGCCTCCGGAGCCACCCTGCTGGTCATTGCCTCACCAGCCTGGTTGCCTTTTCTGATTCACAAACTCGATGCCCCACCGATCCCCTTTGATGGAGCGGCCTGGCTGGATTTTGTGCGGGCACGGATGAATCATTCCTTTTTTCTGAGTTCCTGGGTCCCCGAACGATTCGTTTTTCTGGGTCTGATGGCGGTGGTGACGCTTTGGGGATTCAGAAATCATCCGGTCTGGTACCGGCTGCTGCCCTTCTCGCTGGGGGTGCTGTCACTTCTGCTTCTGATGGCGCTGGGAGAGTGGTTTTCTGTCGGATTGATCCTTCAGCTTCAGCTGGCCCGGCTCAGTTATCTGATCACCCTGGTTGCGATTGGCTTAATGATTCACCATTTGCTGACAAAACAGGAACCCGGGAACAAATGGCTGACCGGAGCGACCCTGTTGTTTCTTGGCTGGTATGCAGTGGAAAACACCTTCTCTCCGGCACCTGGTCCTGCCAGACTGCTCCTCATGGCCGGAATTCTGGCAACGGTTTTCATCGGCCTCTTCCGGCCGAAGTGGTGGATTTACGCCTTTTTAATTCTGGTTCTGATGGGCGGACTTGCACGTATCAGCGGACAGTGGATCCGGTACGGCCAACCCATTCTGATGTCACAAGGCAGCGACTGGGTGGATATTCAGCAAAAAACCCGCCAGCTGACTCCGGCCAATGCCGTTATTCTGTCCCCCTCGTACATGGAGGGATTCCGTTACCACTCTCACCGTGCCATTGTCGGGACGTATAAGGACGGGGCCCCGCACAACTACAGCAAATCCACCTTTGCAGAGTACCTGCGCCGGATGGAACTGATCGGCTACCGCACTCCGTGGGACCGGAAAGATCTGCCGGCACTGTACCATCAGCATGCCGGATCGGCTGCCCGTCAGCTGGGGGTCCGGTACGTGGTGATAGAAAACCGGCTGGCCACCCCGACAGGTCCGGTACTGGCTGGTAACGCCTCCTGGTCCCTCATCGATCTGGAAATCTCGGGGGTTTCATCCGTGACAAATTCTGCCGATATTCCAACCCAATCACCGACCGAGTAAGGAAGAAGGGACTCCCATGGCCAACCGGGTTTTTATTGCCACCAGTCTCGATGGATATATTGCCCGTCCCGATGGGTCCCTTGACTGGCTGACCTCGTTTCCTGTTCCCTCTCAGGGTGATTATGGATTCGACCGTTTCATGGAAGGAATTTCGGCCATTGTAATGGGAAGGAACACCTACGAAACGGTCCTTACCTTCGGCGATTGGCCTTATTCGAAACCGGTTGTGGTGCTCAGTTCAACACTGGAAAGAATTCCTGACCACCTGCAATCCAAAGTAACACTGCTACAAGGCCATCCGCGGGAAATCACCTCTGAACTCAATGCGAGAGGTTTCAGTGATCTGTATATCGACGGAGGAAAAACCATCCAATCTTTCCTTTATGCCGATGCCATTGATGAACTGATCATTTCTCAGATTCCCGTTATCCTTGGCGGCGGCATTCCGCTTTTTGGTTACCTTGAAAAACCGCTTTGGCTCGAACATGCAGGAACCACCGTTTATCAGACCGGACTGGTCAAATCACGTTACACCCGAAAAACCTGACGAAAGGACTTTCCGTTGAAACATCTGCTCACCCTTTTTGTATTCCTGCTGGCTGCGGGTGCAGCCTTTGCCCAGAACCTTTCTTATGATTCCACGCTGGCGGCCCGGCTTGGTGCCGAACCCAATGGCATGAAACGATACGTCATGGCTTTTCTGAAACGCGGGCCGGTCCAGATTAAGGATTCTCTTGAGCGGGTGAATCTTCAAAAGGCCCATTTGCAGAACATCGAACGGATGGCCGACGAAGGCAAGCTGATTGTGGCCGGCCCTTTTCTGGATAAAGAACCCGTGCGTGGCATTTACATTTTCAACGTGTCCACCATCGAAGAGGCGAAAGCCCTGACCGAAACCGACCCGGCCATTCAGGCCGGCACACTCGAAATGGAACTGAGGCCCTGGTATGGATCAGCAGCCCTGATCGAAGTCACAGCCATCCACAAGAAAATCTCAAAAAAATCCATTTCACGGTAACCTGTCGTGAATAAATGGCTGCTTCTCTTCACAGCACTTCTGACCGGTTGTGGTTACACCCGGCTGCCTGTTCGTTCGCCTGAAGTGCCAGAAACACCCATCACGCGGCAGGAAGTATTACTGGACTATGATAAGGTGGTCGCCGCTATCCATGATCCGGATGAAAGGCAGATTGAGATGTACCCGGTCCTTCATCTTTGGACCACCAATCAGTATGGATCAGGCAACCACCGGCTGATCACCAGTCTGGACCATCAGAATGGGGTGATCACCATAACCATTCACGGTGTGCTTTCACCAGACGGAATATCCCTGGCTGTCATGCAACCTGCTCATGCTTTGATTGAGTTGCCCTATCTTTCGGGTGAGTACCGTATTCAGTTTCTGGCAAAGAATACCGTAAGTACCGGAATTCTGGTGATCCATTCACCCACCGCCAGATTGTATGACCTGCAGGGTCCGGTGGTGATTGCACCACCACCAAAAAGAATTGATTTTTATTATCAATCAGAACAGACCATCTCAAACCAACCATGAAAACCCTGTTGCCTCTTTTTTCTGCTCTGGTCCTGCTCTCCGGCTGTATGTCCATGGTGAATCTGAACGATCCGGTCCCGCTGGAACCCGGTCAGGTACAACTCGCCATCTCCTCAACCATTCATCCGGAGTTCATCGCCCCGGAGGCAGGTGTGCGCGTGGGTATCATCAGCGACCTGGATATGGGTCTTAAGTACATGTTCCCTTCCGGTTTCGCAACCGATGCTAAATACCGTCTGATTGACTCAAAAGTCGACCTCACGGCGGATGTCATGTATTCCTATTTCACCGATGGAAAAAATTATCGGATGCATGGTTTTTATCCGTCCTTATTGGCAGGAGGAGACCTGATCTATGGCGGAGTGAGAGGGATGTTTTTTGTCTCGAGAGGTACCATCGATTTATTTGGGTCAGAAGAAAGCCTTGAAGCAGATGGGTATTTTGGAACCGGTCTGTTTTTAGGTGCCCGGGTGGGGAAAAATACTTTCCGACTCTTACCCGAAATCAATTTGTTGATACGGGGTCATGACGGAGAGGTGGTGATGTTACCTGCCCTTTCCTTTTCAGTTGTGTTCTGATGATTAAAAAAACCGGACCACAAAATGATCGCTCAGTCGAAGTTAAAAGCATAGAGGAACTGCGCAGCTGGCTTGAATCAAACCACCGGACTGAATCGGGTTTATGGCTCATCCGGTATAAAAAACACATGCCCGACTGGTACACCGACTATTCAGCAGTGGTGGATGAACTGCTCTGTTTTGGCTGGATCGACAGCCTCCCCCGTAAGCTCGATGCCGACCGGTCTATGTTATGGATTGCACCCCGTAAACGGGGAAGTGCCTGGTCGAAAATCAATCGTGAAAAGATTGCTCGCCTCGAATCTCAGAATCGGTTATCCATTGCCGGAAAACAGGTGGTGGAACAAGCCCGCCAAAATGGTTCCTGGTCAAAACTGGAAGAGACTGATCATCTGGCGGTTCCAGATGATTTAAAGGAGGCTTTTGAAGAATTTCCAGAATCAGAGGGCCATTTCTCCAACTTTCCTCCTTCAGCCCGCCGGGCCATTCTCGAGTGGATTTTACAGGCAAAAACGCAGTCAACCCGGCAGAAAAGGATCGTGGAAACGGCAAGACTTGCAGCATTGAACCAGCGGGCCAATCAATGGAAAAAAGGTCCATCCTGACACTTTCTTCCACTTCCTGCATCCAATCTCATTCAACTTAACGGAGAATCACCATGGCAACTTACAAACTGACCATTCAGGGAATGCACTGCATGAACAGCTGTGTGCGGTCGGTGCGCGAAGAACTCTCCGGACTGAAGGATGTTTCCATTCAGGATATCCGGGTCAACGAAGCCACCATTTCCACAGACAACCTGCCCGCCCTGCAACCGGAACTGGATGCAGCCATCCGGGAAGCTGGCTTTCAGCTCGTGTCGGTCCAGCCGGTAGCCTGAGCCTGTCAACCATCGATTAAACCGATATGGCAGATTCCCAAACCCTCCGCATCACCGGAATGACCTGTGCCAACTGCTCGGCACGGATTGAACGGAAATTGGGAAAAGCACCCGGTATCAGTCAGGTGTCGGTGAATCTGGCCACCGAAATGGCCAGGATTCAATACGATTCCTCGGTTACCAGCCTAGATACCATCCGTCAGACCATCCGTGATATCGGGTACGATTCCGCCATTCCGGAATCAGGAACAGGAGCCTCAGACTCCGGACTGAAACGACAGCAGACCGAGGTTTTTCTGTCACTCATCCTGACCGCACCATTTATACTGGCCATGATGCTGATGGCAGTGGAATGGATGACCGGTTATCATGTTCATGCGGCCATGTGGTTTGACCAGAGTATCTGGCCCTTCTTACTTGCAACTCCCATCCAATTTTACTTCGGCCGTCACTTTTACCGTCAGGCCTGGGCAGCCACCCTTCAGAAAACAGCCGACATGAATACGCTGGTGGCTCTCGGAACCTCCGCTGCTTATTTTCTGAGTCTGTATCTGTACCTGACAGGCGATGCCCACCACTATTTTGAATCCTCAGCCATGGTAATCAGCCTGGTGCTGCTGGGCAAGTACCTCGAAAAACGGAGCAAACTGCAAACCAGAACACTCATTCAGTCGCTGGCCGCTCTTTCCATTAAATCAGCCCGGGTAATCAGGGATGGAACAGAACGTACCATTCCGGTGGCGGACTTACTGTCGGGAGATGTCTTTGTTGTGCTTCCCGGAGAAACCATCCCCGCTGATGGAGTGGTTCAGCAGGGAACCATCACCACCGATGAAAGCATGCTGACGGGCGAAAGTCTGCCCATGACCCGTCAGCCGGGTGATAAAATTTTCTCGGGGACCCTGGTCACCGACGGCCGTTTGATGGCCAAAGCTTCCTCGGTGGGCGAGCAAACCGTTCTGGCTGGCATCATCCGGGCCGTGGAGGCTGCTCAGGGAAAGAAGGCCGCCGTTCAGGCCATGGCCGACCGGGTCTCAGCCGTTTTTGTTCCGGTGGTGCTTGTCATTGCCGCAGGGACGTTTACCGGCTGGTATTTTTTCACTGAAGCCCCGCTCCGTGATGCCTTGCTTCATGCCGTGGCCGTTTTGGTCATTTCCTGTCCGTGTGCGCTGGGTCTGGCCACGCCCGTCGCGTTAATGGTGTCCCTCGGATCGGCAGCCCGTCATGGAATTCTCATCCAGAACCCCGATGCACTGGATCTGCTTCGCTCGTCCCGGTCACTGGTCTTCGATAAAACCGGCACACTCACAACCGGCAAACCAACGGTTTCACGGTTCGACGATCCTACCGATTCCCTGAGCCGATACGGCAGCGACCTGATGACCATCCTGGGGCAATCAACCCATCCGCTCTCACAGGCCATTCACCGGTATCTGTCAGAAAAGACCTTTGTTCCCGCTTCCATTCCCATCGATGCACTCGATAACCGTCCCGGGGCAGGATTTTCCGTTTTATCCGGTCTGAATCGCTGGGATGTGGGCTCGGGTGACCTGGTTTCTGATGAGTCGGGTACCACCGGAACCCCTGGTGAAACCGTGGTTCATGTGGCCTTAAACCGCACACGTCTTTTTTCATTCTGGCTGCACGATCCTCTGAAACCCGAAGCCGCCGGCACCATCACAAAACTGAGCCAGCGAAACCTGAATATTCATATACTCAGCGGAGATCGTCAGGAAGTCGTCAGCGCCCGTGCATCAGAAGCCGGACTGCCGCACGTGCAGGCTACCGGCAATCTGAAACCCGATGAAAAAGCTGCACACATCCAACGGTTAAAGGAATCGGGTGGCGTGGTCATGGCCGGTGATGGAATCAATGATGCTCCGGCGCTCGCCTCGGCCACAGTCAGTATTGCCATGTCAACCGGCGCCGATCTGGCCATAACCACCAGCGACATCAGTATTCTGAATGGCCGGCTCTCCCTGATCCCGATGGTTTTTGACCTGGCCGACCGCACTCATCGTACCATCCGCCAGAACCTGTTCTTCGCCTTCCTTTACAACAGTCTTGGAATTCCGCTGGCGGCCGCCGGACTTCTGGCGCCCTGGATTGCGGGTGCAGCCATGGCCCTCAGTTCGGTATCGGTGGTCAGCAACGCCCTTCGACTCCGTAAATTCTGATCAGGCCCCCCCGCCGTTTTTTATTCTCGCCCCAACCGGATATTTTCATCCGTTTTTAAAACCAGTTGTCGGAGTGATCATGTCTGCTATCACAGAACGGGCCAGACAGTTTCTGAAAGGAAAAACCTTTGCCATTGCCGGCGTGTCTCAACGTCGCGATGATGCAGCCAATTACAATTACCGCACCTTGAAGAAAAAAGGATACCGGGTCTTGGCAGTCAATCCGAAATATGATCAGTTCGATGGAGATCCCTGCTATCCGTCGCTGAAGGCTTTGCCCGAAAAACCAGATGGTCTGATCATTGTAACCAGTCCGGCGATCACGCTCGACCTGGTCAGAGAAGCTGTGGAAGTGGGCATTCCCGCCATCTGGATGCACCGGGCCACCGGCACCACGAATGCGTTTAAATCGAGTGAATCACCCATGCAGAGCAGCGTGTCAGAAGAGGCCGTCCGGTTGGCAGAAGAAAATGGAATTCAGGTGATCCCGGGAAGTTGTCCCATGCAATTTGCAGGTGATGTGGGGCATCGTTGCATGGGCTGGATTTTCAGAATGACAGGGGGCATGAAGGAACCGGTATCGGTTCATCCGGAAAAGGCTTAGTTGGCTTTATCTGACAATTGCTCCTGAATGGATTGTTCAAGCGATCCGATTTCGCGCAGGATGACATCGACCTTTCCCACCAGCATGTGGGCCACATCATACTCACGCTGACGGCACAGCGTCACGATCAGTGAGGCGAGTTCAAGCAAACGCTGATGTTCGATTCTTGCCTTGATGATGAGCGGATTGCCCGGAACCATCCACTCCAGTTTTTTCAGGGAATCGGTTGCTTCCTTCAACGGACCAATCTGAACCCCATCCATGGTCGGATATGCCTGGTTCTCGGTGATCTGATAGACATAATCCCGGATCTTGCGATAATCAACTGCTGAAAGCCGTGCCATTGGAACACCTCGTCTAAGTACCCTTATGAGGTGCAATTCCTGTACCAAAGTGGCAAAAACCCCTTATTCCACGCGTAGTGAAAGGGTACGTGATCACCATCACCTACGAATGGTAATACCCACCCCTGGTGAAAGTGGATTTTGGTAATTATTCAGAGCAACTGGGACAGCTGAAAAACGCCCACATTGAACGGTCTGGCACCAGCAGGAAGGGCTACTTCGAGGCTTTTCTGCGGACTGTCAATGGAATTCATGGTCTTGTCATCAATCAGAACCGGAATGCCTCGCAATTCTCCGTAAGCCTTTAACTGATCGGCCAGTGTAACGGCCTCACCTAACACAGAAAACTCAAGCCGGCGAACCGACCCGACCAGACCTGCAAACACCTTCCCTGTGGAAAGACCAATGGCAACGGATAAGGGCTGTTTGATAAATTTGGGTCTGACATCATTGATGGTTTGCAGATACTCCACAATTTCAAGGGCACATTTGGCCGCCTTAAATGCATCTTTTTCCGATGGAACCGGTACTCCGAAAGTGGCAATCAGACCATCGGCCAGAAGTTTATTCACCGACCCGCTGTTTCCGTAAATCAGATCCATCAGATCGGTAAACATTTCATTCAGAAAATCAGCCAGGGTTTTGGGATCCTGATTCTCGGCAACCACATCCAGACCGATCACCCGCAGGTTCATAATGGTGGCTATCTGCTGACTGCCCCTGAGTTCCACTGTTCCCGTCTGATTGGTAAGCTGATCAACCAGATCATCAGAAAAATACTTTTTCACAAATTCCGACATCCGCTCAACTTTTCCGGACAGGTCCTTGGCTCTTGTGAGTGTATTTTTCCCCGAATGGTGATGGTTCAGCTTGTGCAGAAGATAAGTGCCAACCACCGGCTTCCTGATAAAATCGGTCACACCTGATTTCAGATAATCAGTGACCAGTTTATCATTCAGTTTATCCACCTGAAGAATGATCGAACAGAATTTCATTCCGGGCAGTCCCTTGATATCAGCGATCAGATCCAGAACTTTTCCATCATGCAAACCATCATCCATGATCAGGTAATCAGGAACCCAGGTTTCCAGAATTTTAGGAATATCGAAGCTGGAACTGGTCGACCGGAATTCGTATTCCTGCCTTGCGAAAATGCTCTGAAGGGCCAGCAGGTTGTACTTGTTGCCGTCGAAGGCAAGAATTTTAATCCGGTTCATAGATTAATCAGGATTTCAGGGGAAGTTTAATGGTGAATTCACAGAACTTGCCCGGACCTGATGACATCGAAATTTTTCCGCCGGCCTGGGTGACATTTTTACGGATCAGATCCATGCCCACTCCTCGTCCGGCATCCATGGTTACTTCATCTGCCGTGGAAAATCCGGGCTCAAAGATCAGTTTCGCTACCTGACCAGCCGGCATGGCTCTCAGTTGCCCTTCATTCCATTTACCCATTTCAATGGCCTTCTGGCGGATTTTCTCGATCTGAAGTCCCCGGCCATCATCCCGGATCTTTATGGCCAGATATCCCGGTTCCTCAGTAACCGAGGTGATAACTGAAATGGTACCTGTTACAGGTTTTCCTGCACGGGTCCGTTCATCGGGTGACTCAATGCCATGAACCAGTGAATTTCGCATCAGCTGAATCAGCACATCGCGGATAAGCGGGACCTGATTATCGGGAACCACCGAAGCCTCGAATTGTTTAGAGTTGAATTCAACTTTCTTATTCAGACCTGCACTCAATTTCCGGGCAGCATCGTTTAACTGATTGATCACCAGATCGACCTGACGGTCCGGAGCACGGCGTTCAGAGGCAGGCGCCGGTGCTGGTGACTCGGTTCCGCCCGCAGAACGGGACACTCCCTGATAAGCCATCAGCCGGCCAACCAGGGCTTTGATGTCATCAATATTGGATTCCAGTTCTGAAATCTTAAACAGCAGGGTGATAAAATCCTCGCCTTTAATCGATGGCTTCGACTGGACCTCCCTGATCATATCTTCCAGTTCATGTGCCGATTCGGCAAAGAATTTCAGATCGAGGATACTGGCATTTCCCTTGATGTTGTGGACAATCCGGTAAATGTCGGTAAGCAGGAGATAGTAATCATCGGCGATGGCTTTATCTGCAGCGGCCTTCAGCGTGGATTTAATTTTCCGAACTGACTCATCTGATTCTTCAACAAATGGTTTCAGTTGCTGCGGATCGATGTGAAGAATGTTAAACAGAAGCGACATCTGATTTTTGGTCCGCTCTTCACTGGCTTTCAGCTCCCGGGCCAGCAGTACCTGTTCCGTCACATCAGAAACAGTCGTCATCAGGTGACTGACCCGTGCTCCATGATAAATACGGCTGAATTTAAACTGGAGATACTGAGTGGTGAACTGGCCGGTTTCTTCCTCAAAATTCACTTCGATCTGTTTCAGCGGATTCAGGTTGTTAACAATGTCTTCGTCAATATCCAGCTGAAACATCAGTTCGAGATAATCCTGGATCGACTGATAGATTTTGGCCGGAACCAGTTTGGAAAACAGAAGCAGCAGGTTCATCTGCGTCAGATCCTGACGCCGGAAAATTTTTCGCAATGCCAGAGAGTGCTGCGAACCGATCTCGAACTTTTCATTCAGAAGAAAGATACCTTCGTTGATATTATACAGAATATCATCGGTTTCTTTCTTGGCCGCCAGAATGGCTGCTTCGGCTTCTTTCCGGTCGGTGATATCACGGAACATGCCGGTGTAGAATGATTCGAAACCCAGGTCAGCTTTGGTAACAATCACTTCCATGGGAAACACCGACCCATCGGCACGTTTACCCACCAATTCCACCGGGGTTCCGGTTTCCTCAACTTTTCTGAATACCTCTTCGGCCCGGCGCTCATTGAATTCCTTGTACCCGGCGTTTTCATGATCGAACAACCGGATGAGTGAAGTGCCTGCCAGATCCTGCTCATTGATTTTAAACATGGCCTGACCACCCGGGTTCACCGTCAGGATTTCATACCGGTCCGGTGTGAAGGTGATAATTCCATCCAAAGCCGTGGTCACGATCGCTTCGGTCTTCCGGATGGCTTTTTCGAGCGCTTCCATCACCTTGTTATACCGGTTGGCGATTTGTCCCACCTCGGTAAACGGTTCAACCGGAACCCGGAGACTCATGTCACCGGTCTTCGCCTGCTGATCCATGGCCATAAACAGGTCCAGGATTTCGGTGGTCGCCCCGTGTTCTGACACGTTCAGACCAATGTGCTCATCCTCGGCAGAGACCCGGAGTTTCAGGAATTTATTCACGATCCAGAGTACGGTAAAAACAATCAGGAACGTCCAGAGCCCGGCAACTGCCACTCCCAGCAGCTGTACACCCAACTGACTTCCGAAGCTGAGGCCGGTACCCAGCGTGTCATAATCTGCGAAAATGGCAACCGCGATCGTTCCCCAGATTCCACCACCAAGGTGAACAGGGACGGCATCAATGGCATCATCAATGCGGAAGCGGAGCAGGAGGCGGTGAAGTGAGAAAAACACAGGTCCGGCAATTAATCCGATTAACACAGCAGACAAAGGTGAAATCACGTTGGCACTGGCCGTTACCGATACCAGACCAGCCAGAGATCCGTTAAAAATCAGATCAACCGAGATCACCTTCCGGTTTGCAATGTAACCCATCAGAATACCGGAAAGCCCACCGGCCGCTCCTGCCAGGAATGTATTAACAATAATCATCGGGACCCGCTCGGTCAGTCCAAGGGTCGATCCGCCATTGAAACCGAACCAACCGAACCAAAGCAGGAGAACACCCAATGCTGCAAGCGGAATGTTACTGCCCGGAATCTGCCGGGGAACCCCGGCTTCATTGAACCGGCCCGCACGGGGTCCGATCAGGAGCAAAGCAGCAAGAGAGGCCCAGCCACCGATGCTGTGTACCACGGTTGAACCGGCAAAATCACGGAAACCCAGTTGTCCGAGCCACCCTGTGTACTGATCGGTCATTGCGCCATTCCAGGCCCAGTGACCAAAGAACGGATACACCAGAGCAGAGATGACAGCCGTCATGACCAGATAGGCCTCAAACTTCATCCGTTCTGCAACAGCACCCGACACAATGGTGGCCGCTGTGGCCACGAACATGGCCTGGAACAGGAAGAAGGCCACATTCCATGAACTTTCCGTAAAGGGAATCATGAATTCATTTGTCCCGACAATTCCCGATTCCGAGATTCCGAACATGATGCCGAATCCCACCAGCCAGAACAGAATCAGGGCGATCATGGCATCGGTTACGTTTTTTACAGCCACGTTAATGCTGTTTTTTGAGCGGGTCAGTCCGGATTCCAGACAGGCGAACCCGGGCTGCATAACAAAAACAAGTCCGGCGGTCACCAGGACCCACATTACATCAATCAGTGATTTTTCCATTTTTCAGGGTACTCCGGGGGGATTCAGGATTCGATTCCAACCACAAGGAACGACTTGAACGTCTTCCAGGTAATCGGGATAACAAAGGTGGGGGCGGCTACTTTCAGGTGGACGGGTTTTCCTTCAATGATAATGGGAACCGAAATCATAAAATTGGCACCGAAAACCTGACGGGCATTGCCGGCAATGGTGTTGGCAATCTCACCGGTCATGTCACAAAGTGAGCCCGAATCGGGATTTTTATCCCCGAGAATGATTCCGACCAACTCCTTAACCATGGGAGACGGACAGGTAATGTAAATGACTCCCTTTTTATTGCCGGAAATACCTATGGCTCCGGTCAGGTCGAGTGAAACTTCCTCCTGCGTTTCCTTAATGTAGGGAACGCCCATAACAGCGGGGGTTCCTGATACCTCGAGGAAATAGTTGACGGTTCCTTCCAGGAAAACCTGCAATTCTTTGTCTGTCATCGCTTTGGCCCCTCTATCAGTTTTTGAAATGCATCGTTCAGTTTTTCGGGTGTGAACGGTTTACCCAGAAAGTTTTTTGCCCCCAGCTTCAACGCCCTCAAACCAGTGGCATTGTCGGTCAGGGCTGTGATTACCATGATTTTGGCTGACGGCTTAATCTTCAGCAACTCCTGAAGACAGGTCAGTCCATCCATTTCCGGCATCGTGATGTCCATGGTAACCAGGTCGGGATCGGTCTTTTTAAACACATCAATGGCTTCCAGACCGTTACCTGCCATTCCAACCACCTCAATCCGGTTCTCATCGAGGTACTTCTGAATGGCCCGCCGCATGATGCTCGAGTCATCTACAATTAATAGCTTCATAGTCTCCAGTTCCGTTACTTTCGGTGACGAGTGTCACACAGGGGTGCCAAATTAGTTTGTCGACTTAATGATTGCAAGACTTCTGCGTCATTTTTAGTTAATTTTTTAAGTCGTTGTCATTTATCTACTAAATAATCTAAGTTTGAATCATATAGAACCTTCACAGGCAGTCTCAGCCGGTTTTGATTGCTGGCCATAAATCAGTACGAACAGAATTTTACCCCCTTTTGGGTTCCCCGACCGGAGGAATGGAACAGATTTTCATGTGGACTGCAGCACGTGGACATGAAAAGAGCTTACACATTGGGCAGGTGGTTTGTATTTTTAAGGACGATGCTTCGGGAAATTAACAACATAAAACAGGACAGTGATGATCAGCGGACCCGTTGGTTTGCCAACGAGTACTTCGATCTGTTTGTCTGGCAGGACGACAAAGGTTTCGTGACCGGCTTTCAGCTTTGTTACGGCAAAAACCGGAATGAAGAGGCCATCACCTGGAAAAAACTGACCGGACTGACTCACGCCAAGATTGACTCGGGTGAACGGGATGTGGCCGGAAATCTGGCCCCGATTCTGGTTCCGGATAATAAAAAAATTGACCCGTCGGTCCTGGACCGTTTCGGAAAAGATGCTGTCACCATCGATCCGGGCGTTTCACTGGCCGTGAAAGATGTCTTGAAGTATTACATCCGGAATGAGCAACCTCCTCATCTGAAAGGCCCGGTTCCCGTGGCCGGACCGAAACCACGGATTGATTTCTTTGCCAGGCTGGCCGAAACATTGCCTCCCAAACCGGATCCCGTGCCGACTCCCCCTCCACCCCCTGCTGGTAAACATCCTGTCCGGTCGTTCGCTGATCTGGCCAGACAGACGCATGCCGTTTGAATCGAATCTGTTCAGCAGCCTTCTTCTTCCATCCGTCGTTAACGGACTGATTTGTTCGTTCATCTTCCTGTTTCGGACGGGAACCACAGACCGGTATGCTGATCGCTTTTTTGGAATTCTGCTTCTGCTGATCACTTTCAGAATTGCTTCCTGGATGTTGGGGTTTATGGGTTGGTATGATAGCCGTGATGGCTTTTCTACCTTTATGTTCTACTTTCCGTTCAGCAATTGGTACTTCATGGGGCCCATTGCTCTCTTTTATTTCAGAAGTGTAACTAATTCCCGTTTCACCATGACCAGAACCGATTGGTTCCATCTGATTCCGGGATTGATTTCAATCATCACCACTCTGATCATCACGGTAACCGATCTGGTGATAACACCCTTCTTCACCGGTCAGCCGCTGCCTTATCATGGCCATACTCAGGGAGAACTTGCCTTAAATGGAATACCTGTATGGTCCGACCTGCTTCATGCAGGGATCTATATCTCGGTCGGGGCTTACTCCTGGCTGATTTTCCGTGATTTCCGATTGTATCAGAGATATATCCGTCAGAATTATTCATTCACTGATATTCTTTCAATGGCCTGGTTTGGAAGGTTTTTGGTTGCTTTGGCTTTATCGGTCCTGATCTGGCTTGGTTTCAGAATCTGGAACAGTTTATCTCCTCTCAGCTACCAGGAACTTTGGTTTTCCTTTTTTGTATGGGGATTAATCAGCTATTACCTCTCATTCGCCGGCCTTCTGTGGAAAAAGGATCCGTCCTGGAACCTGGAGTTCTCTCCTGATTGGCAGGAACCTCTGAATACTGATAAAACCGACCAACACCCGCAGCTGATCAGTCTCCTGCAGAGCGGAATGTCTGACCAGAAATGGTATCTGGATCCGGAGTTGACCCTGGAAAAACTTGCACGCCTGATGGACGTTTCACCAGCAGCCATTTCAAAAGCCCTGAATAGCGGGCTGACTGTTAATTTTAATCAGTTTGTCAACCGCTTCCGGGTCAGACATGTCCAAAACCTGATTGATACAGGCCAGGCAACCGATTTCAGCCTGCTTGGAATCGCACTTGATTCGGGGTTTAAAAGCAAGGCCACCTTTAACCGGGTCTTCAAAACAGAAACAGGAAAAACTCCTTCTTCCTACTTGTCCATGGCAGAAAACAGGTCTCAAAATCTTCACAGTTGATCGCTTGCAGGAAATTGAGACGATCAGCACCTCCCAAAGCAGCCATCTTTGCTGAAAAAAAACACTAGGTCTGATATGAACTGGCTCTATCCAATGGTATTCCTTCTCATGCTGTTATCGGCAGGTTGCAGCACGATCGATCAGCAGAGCAAAGTCCCTTTCCAGACAAAGGTCCACTTTAAGGTTAAATGGCCTGATTCAACCAACCCTCCCGCCTCATTGGGTCTGCGGGGGTCGATAAATCCGCTTTCATGGGAACGGACATTTTTCCTTTCCGGACCCGATTCCGCTGGTTTCTTTACCGGGTCCGTTCAATTACAGATCAATCATCCTGTTCAAAGTCTTCAATGGAAACTGATCGCCAATGATACCCAATGGGAACTGGAAGGCTTTACCAACCGACGGGAGTGGCTGTATGCCGATTCCTCCAGGGTTGTAAATGCACGGTATGATAATCCTGACCATCCTGACTCTGTAAAAATATCTGCGGAGGGATGGCAACAGGACATCCGTTTATTAACCCGGGCACTTGCTGAGTTTCATCCGTCTTTGTACCGGTTTCAGGATCGCGACTCTTATCTCAGTCAGGTCAGAATGCTGGAAAATTCCCGTCCCGTTAACCAGACAGAAGCTTATCGTTTAATGACAGCTTTTTTAAGCAGCATCCGGTGCAGTCATACCTGGGCTAACCGATATAACCAGGCTGTTTCATTAAACAAATACTGGCTGGAAGAAAAACAGGTTCTGCCCTTTTTCACAAACTGGATTGAAGGTTCCTTTATAATCAGCGATGCAATCGATACGCTGGCGTTCCCGGTTGGTTCACGACTAATGACCATTGATTCAATATCAGCCGATTCGGTTGCCAGCCAGTTGTTTCCGCTTACACGTGCTGACGGGACCCAGCATGCCAAGCGAATGACGCAATTGTGTACAGGCAATAACCTTCAGGTGACCGACCTTTTTCTCAATCTGACCGATTCATCGCATGTCACCATACTGACACCCGATTCTCGGGTAAAGCGAATGGATGTTTCAGGAACAACCTTCAAACAGAGACAACAACAGCTTCAACGTCCGGCCGATCCGTGGACCCTGACCTTTCACCAGGCTGATCGGTTGGCTATCATGAAACTGAACTCCTTTACGGTCTGGAATTTCGGGTTCGACTGGAAAAAGAAACTGGAACAATGGTTTTCCAGGTTAGCCGAAAAAAAGACTCCGCATCTGATTATCGACATCAGAGAAAATGAAGGAGGGGCTGATGAAGTGATCTCAGAATTAACCAGGTATGTGATTGATCAGACGGTTACCTGGAAGCCAGGGGGAATTCCTGTGATCCGGTATGAAACGGTTCCTGATAGTCTCAGACCTTTTCTGAGTACCTGGGAACCTTCCTGGTTTGACAGACGGGGAACGGTAAAACCAACGGAAAACGGATTTTATGAATTGACCTCCCGCACCGGGTCACCAGTCGTACTGGAGCCCGCAAATAACCGTTTCAACGGAACGGTCTGGTTGTTGACCTCACCGATAAACAGTTCCGCCACACACCATCTGGCTGTTTTGTGGAATCAATTCAAACTTTCCATTCAGGTGGGTACCGAAACCGGTGGAAATCTGAAGGGTTCTTCCGGGGGTCAGTTTTTCTTTCTTCACTTACCCAATTCAGGACTCGAAGTTGATATTCCCCTCCTGACCACTCTGCTGGCAGAGCCGGGACCCGACACCGGACTGGTACCAGATCTGCCCGCTGAACAAACCATCGGTGATTTCCTGAATCATCGGGATACCGCGATCGAACGGGTGTTGGAAGAAATCAGGAAATAGCCAGTTCAGGTTTGAAATGGTCAAATAAACCGCAAGATGACAGGACGGCAGCACTTCTGAAACAGGTTAGGTCGTTTGTGTACGATTGAATTAATATCTGATTAAATGAGAGTCAGGATACAGGATATTTTTGTCTGTTTTTAAGCCTCTGTCTATTTTTCCTTCAGGAGGTAGTCATGACTCGTCGTTTTTGGCTGTTATTCAATCTTTTAATCCTGGTTCCACTTCTCACCTATGCTCACCCCGGTCCCATTCAAACCGGAACGGTCAGTGCCGGTCCGGGCCAGAAACTTGATCAGGTGTATGTGGTTAATTTCAGAACGGGGTTCCACGATCACACCGATGAGTCTGGCCGGTTTACCCTTCCCGATTGTCAGGCGGGCGATTCACTGGGCATTTACCGTCTCGGTTACTTCAGTCAGGTGGTTCATTTAAAATCGGTGGGAACTCCGCTGGATATTATCCTTCAACCGTCCCCGATTGTACTCGATCAGCTGGTCGTTAACGGATCGGTCAATCCGCTCAGACAGGTGGCCGAAATCGACATGAAGGTCAGTCCGGTTGCCAACTCACAGGAACTGCTCAGGAAAACACCGGGCCTTTTCATCGGGCAACATGCCGGTGGCGGAAAGGCCGAACAGTTGTTTATGCGCGGATTTGATGTGGACCATGGAACCGATGTGGCCATCTCGGTTGACAACATGCCCGTGAACATGGTCTCTCATGCTCATGGTCAGGGATATGCCGATCTTCATTTTGTCATACCGGAAACCATTGGAAAAATTGACTTCGGAAAAGGACCCTATTACGCGGATCGCGGAAATTTCAACACTGCCGGGTATGTGAATCTCGAAACCCTTCCGGTGATCAGTCAGAACCTGATTGCCATGGAAGCTGGTCAGTTCAATTCCTATCGCATGGTCGGATTGCTGAACCTGCTTCCCACCGATGGAATCCACCGTGCCTATCTGGCCGTGGAAAATGTCATGACCGATGGTGCCTTCGACTCTCCCCAGCAACTCAGCCGCACCAACTGGTTTCTGAAATATTCAGGTCAGCCATCATCCCACCAGCACCTGATCCTGACCGCAAGCCGGTTTGCCAGCCGCTGGGATGCCTCGGGTCAGATTCCTGAACGGGCTGTTAAGTCGGGAGCCATCGGATGGTTCGGAGCCATCGATGACACCGAAGGTGGTTCAACCAGCCGCAGTAACCTTCAGGCGGACCACCTGTTTTTGCTGGATGCTCATTCTTTCATCAAAACATCGGGCTACCTAAGCCAATATGACTTTGATCTGTATTCCAACTTCACCTTTTTCCTTATAGACTCTCTGAATGGGGATCAGATCAGACAAAAGGAAACCAGATTGCTCTCCGGGGTCCAGTCGGTTTACCACGCTTCCTTGCGTCTCGGAGATTGGGAAGTCGGTTACCGGGCAGGAGCCGGTTTCCGGACTGATGAAATCGACGATATCGGACTGACTCACACAAAGGACCGCCTGATCACTCTCGATACACTGGCCATCAGCGATATCGTTGAAAACAACTGGTTCGGATTTGCCGATGCAGAGTTTGATTACGGTGACTGGAAACTCAATCCGGCGCTGAGAATTGATTATTTCCGTTTCACTCTGCTGGATGCTGTAAAAAAACCCTTTGGAACGCAATCTTTTTACGATACCAGATTCAGTCCGAAATTCAACGTCATTTACACACCCACCGATCAGTGGCAGTTCTATCTGAAATCTGGCATGGGATTTCACTCCAACGATACCCGCGTGGTTGCCTCAGGAAAAGGAACGTCGATGATTCCCATTGCTGTCGGGGCTGATCTGGGATCCATCTGGAAACCCATTCCGCGGCTGATGATCACCACCTCTGGATGGATCCTGAATCTGGAACAGGAATTTGTCTACGTCGGTGATGCTGGTGTGGTGGAACCATCCGGGAAAACCCGGCGGATGGGTTTCGACGCAGGGTTCAGGTACCAGATGCTCGATTGGCTTTTTGCCGATGCCGATGTGAATTATGCTCATGCACGGGCAGTCGGTGAACCCGCTGGTGAAGACCTCGTTCCGCTGGCTCCCGAATGGACCAGCACCGGTGGTCTGACCGTCCGCCATGAATCGGGTTGGAAGGGAACCTTGCGATACCGCTGGATGGGTGACCGTCCGGCCAATGAAGATGGCACCATTACAGCCGAGGGCTATGTCATTACCGATCTGATGGTCGGGTACCAGACCGGACCCTGGTTTGCAGAACTCTCTGTCGATAATATCTTTGATAATGACTGGAAAGAAACCCAGTTTGCCACCGAAACTCGTCTTTTAACCGAACCATCTCCGGTCACCGACATTCACTTTATTCCGGGCACACCCCGGTTTATCAGACTGAAAACCGGATTCGAATTTTAAAGGAACTTTTTCATGATTGTTGATCAGTTGTCTGCCTCGGCCAGATACGAAGCCATCCATCCTTACCTGAAAACGGCCTTCAGCTATCTTCAATCCACCGACTTTTCCTCCATGACGCCGGGAAAATACCCGGTTCTGGGCGATGATATCTTTGCCATCCTCAGCGACTATCAGACCAAAAACCGCGATGAAACCAAAATGGAAGCCCACCGGATTTTCACCGATATCCATTTCCTGATTTCCGGTGAGGAATGGGTCGGGTACCTGCCCAATACCGGTCAGGTTCCATCGGTTCCCTACCATCCGGAAGATGATTACATGCTGTTCGATGAGCGCTGCGCCTATACCCGCCTGGTCCCCGGTCAGGTTGCCATCTTTTTTCCACCTGAATTGCATATGCCTTCCATCCACAATGGCTCACCGGCACCCGTCCGTAAAGTGGTGATGAAACTACGCCTCAGTTTTCCTCTGTAACCTGACCCGTGAACCATCCGTAAGATTCCGACAAAAAAGGGTTTTTTATGTCCGGATCCCCACAACGGTTGCATGATCTCGACTGGCTTCGGGTGATTGCTGTTCTGCTGGTGCTGTTCTTCCATGTGGGCATGTTTTTCAATCCGTGGGGATGGCACATTAAAAATGAGGAAACCAGCCCGCTGTTTATTTACCCCATGCACTGGATGCATGAATGGCGGATGCCTCTGCTGCTGTTTGTGTCGGGTGCCGGAACGTTTCTTGCACTGCGGTCGCGGACCATGCCTGCTTATGCCGGAGAGCGGTTCCGGCGTCTCATGATTCCGCTTATCGTGGGCATGCTGGTCATCGTTCCGCCCCAGATTTACATCGAGAAAAGTGCACAGTATTCCTCCTTTCTTCAGTTTTACCCCAGCATTTTCACCACTGGACCTTACCCGGCCGGTAATCTGAGCTGGCATCACCTGTGGTTCATCCTGTATCTGTTTCTCTACTCGGTCCTAAGCATTCCCCTCCTGCGCTGGCTGAAAAGCGACCGGTCGGAAGGCTTTTATGCATGGCTGAATACCTGGATTTCGCGTCCTTACGGATTCCTGTCGGGTGTGCTGGTCATTCTATTGACTCAGGCGATTCTGAGACCCTTTTTTCCCGAAGAAACTCACGGTCTGATTGATGACTGGGCGGCCTTCACCCAGTATTATTGTTTCTTCATTGCCGGATTTATTTTCTACCGGTCTCCCGTGATCTGGTACTCCATTTCAACTCACCGTCGTATTCACCTCGCCACCGGTCTGATTTCCCTCGCTGTGATGATGACCATGGTCTCAAGCGACTACTGGCCATGGCGCACGTTTCCCGACTGGAACGATGCCATCAGCCGTTTCTGGTTCATCAATGGGGTGCTGATGGGATGGTCGTGGGTTCTGACCATCATTGGTTACGGCCAAGCGTACCTGAACCAGCCACACCCCTGGCTGAGCCGGCTGAATGAAGGCATCTATCCCTTTTACATCCTGCATCAGACGGTGATCATTCTCGTGGCCGCTCCTTTCATTTCCATCCATTGGCCCATCTGGACCGAGTACCTGCTGATCAGCCTTCTTTCCCTGATCTGCACAGTTGGTATTTACTGGTTCGTGATAATGCCGGTGCCTGCCCTCCGGTTTCTCTTCGGTATGAAAACTCCCCGACCGGCGGCCTCTAAGCAAAACTGAAAGGGCCGGTTTTGCCCGACCGGATGGCCGCGGGTTGCTTCCTTTTCCGGTTTCGGGTACATTTCAGAAAAACAAAAGCCGGATTCCGGGTATGACCATTTCTCTCCGTTGGGCCATTGCGGGTATCATTGTCACCTTTTTAGCCGGGGCCATCACCGGTTGGCTTTTCACCCATTCCGGGCAGCCCGACTCATTGAAACCAGCTATCCGGACTGTGGAATCGGCCGATTCGCTGCTGACCCAGCTTCGGGTCCGGAACGCCGATCTGGATCACCAGATACGCATTCTTCTTTTTCAGATTCAGGATCTCGACCGGATTCTGGCGGCCAGTAATGCCAGACATGATGCCCGTTATAAAGCCTTTCAGGCAAGGCGGGATTCTCTTCTGTCACTCATTAACCAACCCAAAGCGGATCGACCATGACCAGCCTTCTGATATGTCTGAACCTGTTGGTTTCCACTCCTGATTCAACGCTATCAAAACAGAAAGCGTATGATCAACTGATTAATCTGCAGGAATCCTACATCCGGGATCTGGAATCGGATCGTGAGCAATTGCTTTTGATCATCGAACAATTCCGGAACCGGCAGGTGGCAGGTCTGTCGGTAGCAGCTGATTCTCTGTCGGCACAATCGGCCGGTCTGGCTGCCGTACATGACGAACTGGCAAAGGCCAGAGAGACCCTGAAAAACTACCGTGATCAATCACAGGCCAACGAGTGGAAAATCGGTTTGTTATGGGGTGGTTCCGGCCTCCTTGCCGGACTATTAATCGGGTTACTGCTGAATTAAAGAAAACACACCATGCCCTCCGACAAATCTTTTGCCGCTTACATCGCCGATCAGGCATCCGATGCAGGCGTTATCACCACCCGCTCCATGATGGGCGAATTCATGGTGTACTGCGATGGAGTCTACACAGCGATCATCGCCGACAACCGTGTGTATGTTAAGGCCACCGAAGCAGGCCGGGCCTTTATCGGAACGCCGGTCGAAGGACAACCCTATCCCGGCGCAAAACCCTGTTTCGACATCGGCACCCGGTTCGAAGATTCCCGTTGGTTTTCACATCTGATCCGTATTTCCAGACAGGAACTGGAATCGAAACCAACCGGCAAATCCCGAAAAAAATAGTCGTTTCAATTAACAACCGTTTCAGATTTTAATAAAGGACTTCTGCCCATGCCAACCCCTGTGTACCCATGTCTCTGGTTCGATGGAAAAGCCCATGAAGCCGCCGACTTTTATTGTTCAGTATTTCCCAATTCACGTTTACTGAGCCGGAATGATTTTATCGCGGTTTATGAAATCAATGGCAGCCGGATGATGAACATGAATGGCGGTCCGGAATTTACGTTTAACGAGGCCATGTCGCTGGTGATTTCCTGCGACACTCAGGAAGAAATTGATTATTACTGGGAGAAACTGACAGCAGGTGGTCAGGAAAATAAATGCGGCTGGCTGAAGGACCGGTATGGCGTTTCCTGGCAGGTGATTCCCTCCATTCTTGGACCTCTGATGAACAACCCGGCCACTGCTCCGAAAGTATTGTATGCCTTCATGCAGATGAAAAAATTCATCATCGCCGACCTTGAAAAAGCTGCAAACTCCTGACAGGTTACCGATGATCATTTATGCAGAAACCGACCGCTGGATTTTACGCGATCTTGATTCATCCGATCAGGATGGTATGTATTTGCTGGATTCCGATCCGGAAGTAGTAAAATATCTGGGTGGCGTAACGGTCAGGTCCCCGGCTGACAGCCTGAAAATCATTGAATATGTGCAAAGCCAGTACCGGGAGTTTGGAATCGGACGGTGGGCGATCCAGTCAAAACCCACCGGGGAATTCATCGGATGGTGCGGATTAAAATGGGTCACCGAACGGATTAACGATCAAGCCGATTTTTACGATTTTGGCTATCGCATCCGGCGACCGTTCTGGGGACAAGGCTTTGGAACCGAAACGGCCATTGCCAGTCTGCAATATGGTTTCAATCAACTGAATCTGGATCCGATCATTGCAAATGTGCATCAGCAAAATGCCGCCTCGAACCACATCATCAGAAAACTCGGATTTAAGAAAACCGGTGAGTTTTTTTACATGGATCAACCACAAAACTGGTATGAACTGACACCAGCATATTTCAGATTCCGGCATACAGATTCAGCCGGCCCTCAACACACATTCTGAACGGGATACCCTATGCCAATACCTGTCGGCCCTGATCCTCTGAACCCGCATCCGATGACCGGATTTCCGCAAATCTGTTACATCAGAAATACAGTAAAAAATCCGAACATTCTGATCGGCGATTTTACCTATTATGATGACCCGGAGGACTCTGAAAACTTTGAGCGGAATGTATTATATCATTTTCCCTTCATCGGAGATAAACTCATCATCGGAAAATTCTGTGCAATCGCCCACGGTGTGAAATTTATCATGAATGGAGCCAACCACGCCACGGCCGGATTTTCCACCTATCCGTTTTACATTTTCGGTAACGGGTGGGAATCTGCCATGCCAAAGCCGGAGGATTTTCCATACAAAGGTGACACAGTGATTGGTCATGATGTCTGGATCGGATATGAGGCACTGATTATGCCCGGCGTCAAAATCGGAAACGGCTCCATCGTTGCGGCACGGAGTGTGGTAACCTCCGATGTGGAACCCTATTCCATCGTCGGCGGAAATCCGGCCCGGGTCATCAGAAAACGGTTCGATGATCAAACCATTTCCCGTCTGCAAACCATCGGCTGGTGGGACTGGCCGGCGGATCACCTGACCAGGCATTTATCTGTCGTTTTGGGAGCTGACCCCAATGAGTTGGAAAAGGCGGCGCCGGCCGGATTCAGTTCACCTGCCTGACCCGTTCTGAAATCATCCGCACAGGCCCTTTTAAATTGCAATCAGACTGAAAGGATTATCATGAAAATTCTTTCCATTTCACCCGATGACTATCTCTCTAAAGTGCCCGACGACCGCCGGGAGGCCATGAGTAAACTGCGTGAGGTTTTCCGGAACCATCTGCCACCGGGATTTGAGGAAACCATTTCATACGACACGATCGGATTTGTGGTGCCGAAATCGGTTTATCCGGCGGGTTATCACTGCAATCCCGAAACGCCGCTTCCGTTTATCAATCTGGCATCACAGAAACATTTTATGGCGGTTTATCACATGGGCCTGTACGCTGATCCGGTGCTGCTCGATTGGTTCACGGCCGCCTATCCGACGCACAGCAAAACCAGGCTGGATATGGGAAAAAGTTGTATTCGTTTTAAGAAACCAGAGTCCATTCCCTTCGGCCTGCTTGGTGAACTGGCCGGGAAGGTTACCGTTCAGCAGTGGATTGATTTGTATGAAAAGACTTTCAGAAAACGGTAAATTTAAGTGAGTGGTGAGTGGTGATGGGTGAGTGGCGATTGGGGGATGGAATTCCCCGGTCCCCGAGTGCCGAATCCGGTGGCTGAGGCTCTCGAAGCCATCCGGATGAGGATTATCGAGGGGCAATCGGGGGTTCTTGGTTAGCAGTGATGAATTTCCCAACCCTGAAGGGGTTGAACTCGAAAACAAAATCAATTGTTCGACCCCGTCAGGGTCGGAAATCACCTAATTCGTTCTTGTTTCCTTTTATCTACTTAACCCCCGGGTTGACACCCGTGACTATTCATGGTTGGACTCCTCCTGGAGTCCTGAACCAAACGCATCTCAGACAGCAGATTCGGTCTTAACGGAATCTCCGCTCACAAGTACGTCGGCTGGCCGATGTCGGCAAATAAAAATTAAACCAGAAACAAACCCTTATTTACAAGTGGGTTTCACCCCACCGCCTACTTCTTTTCCGTGTATAACCCAACGGGCAAAGGCTCATTCCTTATAATCGCCAGATTCTCATTGTATCGTCGGATTGCCTTAACCAAATCGTTATCCTTACTCGATAAATTGAAATAGTAAAGTGTTGAACTGATTCCTGCCAATACTATTCCAAGCATGGTGGCAGGACCCAAACTGCCTTTATCAAATGACTCATCATCATCAGACCCTTTATCAGAATCAAAGGTTGCAACTGCTAAAATCAAACCACCCCAAAAAGTAACAACACTCACCGTGCTCACCTTATCTGCGAACTTCACCTTTTCGAGATCAGGGACTAATTGCGGATCGCTTTCCAAATATGGTATTACCTGCTCGCGCCAGTCACGTTCATTCAGAATACGGTTATTCACTTTCAGCTTATAAATCCTTGTTGTACCATGTGAAAAAGTTTTGAAGTCAGCGTTGTAATGACTGGTTGGGAATAATTGACTTTCCACGTAAATGTACGGCCGTTCTGCAGGGGAGATGGCAACCGACTGACCAGTTGGTGTCGTCACGTCCTCCTCTTTCCCAAAGGACCGTACCCACTTAATACCCGGATATGCAGATGCTAACCGGCTTTGCAGCAGTTGCGAGGTAGTGAACAGCCGGATGGTTTTGGGTGGAAGATCCAGCCGGAGGGCCGAATCGGGAGCTGAAAAGTATATGGTATCCTGCTGACTGGTTACCGCCATCAGGTTGGGCGACTGCTGTGCGTGCGCCACCGTGCTTAGTAACAGAAATGCGGTGAGTGAGAGAAATGATTTCATGGGTGGATGAATGTTTTGGTGAATGGTGCCCGGTAGGCCGGAAGGCAAACCGGAATTGGAAATGAACCTTTTTCTTTATGGACTACTCATCAAGGTAACGTCTTAATCATCTGTACCCGTGCCTGCACAGCCCCCTCATACCGATCCATCATGTTAGCCGATTCGACATACTCGATGGATGGACGCGTGACAACCACAAAAACGGCTGCGGCAAGGGCGAAAATAGTAACCAACCAGAGTGGCCAGTTGGAGGGAATGGTTGAATGTGTGGGGATTTCATGTTCTGCTTATTTATAATCTATTATTTTGCTAGTAAATGAATTTTTAAAAACGAAAATATTTAAATCCAATTCAAATCAATATTTCCGAACTTTTAAGCGATAACAGACTTTTATCCTGTCGATTTGAATACACCTGGCTTAGAAATTGCTCTCTATTGAGGACTATACCCTTTAATTTTTCAATCCAAATGTCAGTCCTTCCATTTTTCCACTCGAATAAACCAGACATCCATAAATCAGATTTTTCCTTGATTTCATTCATAGTCATCTGAATTGATTTCTGATCATTTAAATATAACGCAATAAGTAACTTACCTTCCAATAGATACGCTTGTCCAATAGGACTAGACTTAATCAGTGTTTTTGAGAATTGCCTGTCAATTAAACTAAATATTTCATTTACTTTGACATCCCCCTCTAACGATAGAAACATTTGTTGTCTCGTTGCATCTATTGCCTCGTTTAAAACAGTGTCACCAACATTATATGGTATGTCGAATTGTAATCCCTTTTTGTTTCTTATTTCGTATAAAACTAACGGTTGATTTAAACACTCTTTTAAGGTTGATTTCCAAATTGGATACCAAGCCACATATGGTCTGTATTCCACTGTTTTTTTCAGATCAAAGAATTCAATACCTCCAACAAGGGGACCAAGTAACTTGAATAATTTACTTTTAGAGAATGAACTCAATTCTGGAAACTGTGAGTTCCACTTTTGGAATATTACATTTTTTGCATTCTTTTCGATTTTCATGGCCTAATAACTTGCGTTGGCAACCCAAATGTTTTTTGATATCAAATCATTTGAGGCAATTTATTTAATTGTTGAATTGTCTTGCCTACTTGAACACCAAACTTCCAATCATAAATTACACCATTTTCTTCGTCAAGGACATCTAAGATTGAACCAGCTTCCCTTACCTTAAAATTTAATCCTTTATACCCGTATATGTTTTGGTATCGTTTTAATAATGTTGTAGCGACTTCATGTTTTAATGTACCAGTTACACCTGCATTCATAGTAGCAGGAACAAATTTGTCTGCAAATGATGCAGCTCTTTGTACGAGTTGTGCATTCGAAAGCCCTTCATTTGCAACACCGGATCCCACCTTAACAACCACAGAGGCAGCGTTTGAGGTAACAGCCACTTCCTTAATTGCAGTTACTGCTGTGGTATGAATAACCGTTTTGGCTGTTTCGATTGCCCGCATTACACCGCGCATAGAGGAAGCCACACCTGCCACAGGCGTAACGGCCGTGGCAATCACCACTCCAATTTCAGCCATCTTTTTATGAAATTCAAGCATTTCATGGAACTCAGAATAGGGCATGATCATTCCATGCCAGACATGCTGAGACATGTGATAACTGAAGTTTCGGTCGGCCTCAACAAGAATCTCATCGGTTGCCATCCCAACCGGTTTTCCGTTTTCAGAGACCGTGTGGGTACCACCTTCACTATTCATCCCATCCGGGTCAACCAGATTGATGGGGTTATTGCCAACGTACGTGTACGGAGAGTGAAACTCATCGAGCGGGTCCACTGTCAGCCAGCGCCCAATGGCGGGGTCAGTATTTTAAAGAACAGAAGAAAAATCGCAATGAATCAAACGACTTAAACCAGTACAACTGCCCCCTCATACCTATCCATCATGATGGCGGACTCGACATACCCGATGGATGGACGGGTGACAACCACAAAAACGGCTGCGGCAAGCGCGATAATAGTAACCAACCAGAATGGCCATTTGGTGGGAAGTGTTGGGGGTGTGGGGGATTTCATGATTTTAAACTAAAGTTGTTTTTTGCGGTCAAATCAAGGTAATTTTTTTTTGTTTTTTCAATATCGGTAAAATATAATATTTTATTATTACTTATTTTATCGAGGTATATTAAGTCAAATATTTTGTTATGATACTCTATTTCAAGCGACTTTAAATTTATTCTTGCCAACTTAAATGCAACACCAAAAAACCGCTTATAAAGGGCAGGTAAATAAATAAATTCATCATTAAAAATAATAGGGCCACCAAATTTACCTTCTAATTCTCTATCGTTTACACTCAATTCACCAACCTCTGGTCCTCCTTGCGAAATTTCTACCACATTCTTGAATCGAAGGGTACTTCCCCCAATTACTCTATTGATTATAATTGTTGTTGGTGTTTCAATCTTATTCATCTTTCAATCCGGTAGAAGGTATACTGAGTTGAAACAAGTCACCTGGATATTTATAGAATGAATTTTGTTTCACGATTGCTAATAATATAACCTTCGCATCTTAATAAAGCACAACTTTTTATAATATGATAAATCCTAACATTCATTAAGTGTCCTTTCTAGCAACTTTAAAAACTCGTTGCACTCCGCACGAGAAATTAACACCTCAGTATCTCCACCATTTCGTAGGGATATACAAATCGAAATGTTTCCCTTGACTATCCGAACGATGGCAAAGCCTTCATTCTCTATGTCCAAGGAGTTAAAATGAACCATGCCTACTTCTTTGTCAGTCATGTTGCTAACCTTTTTTTATTACCTGGCATTGCTTCACCAGGCAAGTATCTTTTATGGTTTTGTCCTGGCGTATTCAAATGCCAATGAGGACCCTTATGATATTCAGGTGCGGATGGTATGGGTGTTGTTCAAACGTGATCTTCATTTTTTCTGAAGGTTGAAAAATCACCTTATTTCTTCATGGAGTGTGAGGCAAATCTGGTATATCTATCCCTCTAACTCCAATCATTTCCTCTATTTCGGTTGCTGTTTTGGGCCATACCTTATCTGGTTTTATGAGGGCACCAGAGGAATTATCGGCTTTGCATATCGCCTTCGACTCAGCAATTATCTCGCTGGATTTGGTGGCAGTCTGAACGATCTCTTTCTCGGCTGCCCGAAAAACACCTTTCGTCAGTTTTCCGGCCTTTGCAAGATCTCCCACATAGGGAATGATTCCAAGTAATCTGATGCCAGCTTCACTCCATTTACCCCTTCCTGCATAGATAACTGCGTTACCCAAATCTACCGCACCCGTTGGATCTGCAATGCCTGCAACATCCAGAGTTGTCTGAATGTTATTCAACCACGCAAAGTTATCATCTTGCGGAGATATTTCTATCTCCCTTAGCCACATTTGTCCTTCTTTAACATATACATCACTTCCCTCGCTCGCCATCCCATACGGGTCAACCAGATTGATGGGGTTGTTGCCAACATATGTGTACGGAGAGTGAAACTCATCGAGCGGGTCCACCGTCAGCCAGCGGCCAATGGAGGGGTTCCGTCAGTGGCCGGATCTCCGCTTCGCTCCGACATAGAATCGCGCACCATCTCCGTTCAGATCGGCAATGGTGGCCCGAACGTTACCCAGATGATCTTTGAAATCCAGCTCATACCGCCAGTTAGTCTGCCCTGTAACGGGTGTAGCCCGTCCTTCTGCGGTGCCCATGAAGGAGAGGGTGTTGTTAACATATTCGTAACCACCCACATACTCCCGGGTCACTGTCAGGGTTCCGGCCGTATACACTTGTTTCCTGATCATGGAACCACTGGCCGTGTACGTCCAGACTATTTTATTGCCACCTCCGAAATTCAAGGTGTCCGGCAGAATTCAAGGTTTAAAAAACCATGATCCAGAGACGGAGCCCTGACATCTCGACGGCACCAACATGGAGACCACAAACCTGATTTGCCATCACCGGATAAGATGTCACCGCTACGCTGCTGAAATTCCATCAATCCAACAGCAGCGGTTCCTGGTTTTTCACAGACATTGAACTGTGATCAGCCAAAACAAGTGAGTGGTGAGTGGTGATTGGTGAATGGCATTGACAGGAAAACCTGAACGCAAGTCAAAGAAAAGAAATCAGTGATCAGAAAAACCCGGTTTCCCACGACCCCGAATGGGGTCGAACCATGAATAGCCCCCTATTCGGTCCCCGAGTGATTCGACCGAAGGGAGAATTGCTGAAAGTCCGGCCCTGACGGATATCGAGGGGCCCGGTTTATCCTGCCTTTTCCGCAACTACTGCACAAACCTGCCAGTTTGGTTTGCTCCGCAGGGTGACTTTTGACGGCCCAAAAGTCACCATCCCTCGGCTCCGCTCGGGAACCGCCCAAGCCCGACCGCCCAGCCTGAGATCCCGACTAAAGTACGGCACTTCGATAAACTCAGTGTACCAGATTTCGGAGTACCTCAACTCGTTCGTGGCACTCCAGGCCTAAAACGATTGAACTCGTCCCGATGAATCG
>JABWAT010000012.1 GCA_013360915.1 Bacteroidota bacterium | reverse complement strand
AACTGGAATTCAACAACCAGGTTGTAACGAAAAAATTAACCCTCGTGAAGTAACACCCACTCCGGAACCCCGATCCGGTCTGTCCGGGTCGGGGCTTCTATTTAATCGCCGTTCAGGTCCCGGTCTCTGATTCCCATCAGATAGAGAATCCCATCCAGTCCGATGGTGGAAAGCGCATGCGAGGCCGATTGTTTTACCAGTGGCTTTGCACGGAAGGCAATTCCCAGACCGGCAGCAGCCAGCATGGGCAAGTCATTGGCCCCATCTCCCACTGCAATCACCTGCTGCAGATTGATTCCTTCTTTTTCCGCGATCAGTTTCAGGCAATCCGCTTTCCGGTTGGCATCCACAATCTCGCCCAGCACCTGTCCCGTTACTTCGCCATTCACAATTTCCAATTCATTGGCGAAGACATAATCGATTCCCAGTTTTTTCTGCAAAAACCGGCCGAAATAGGTGAATCCACCCGAAATGATGGCAGTTTTATATCCCAGTGATTTCAGGACGGAAATCAGACGCTCGGCCCCTTCATTCAGTTGAAGGGAGTGGGCAATGTCATCGAGTACATCTGCCTTCAGTCCTCTGATCAGGGACAGCCGCTTAGAAAGACTCTGGCGATAGTCCAGTTCACCGCGCATGGCAGCTTCTGTTATTGCCGATACCTGATCACCCACACCGGCTCGTCGGGCCAGTTCATCGATCACCTCGGTGTTAATCAGCGTTGAATCCATGTCAAAGGCCACCACCCGCCGGTTACGCCGGTACCGGTTTTCCTCCTGGAAGGCAATGTCAATGCCCGATTCATGGGAAAGGTCGAGGAACGCAGCCTTCATCTCACGGTGATTCATGGGTTCGCCGCGTAAGGAAAATTCGAAGCAGGCGCGGGGCATCCGGTCTGTTTCCTTCAGCGGAGGCCGTCCGGTCAGTCGGGTGATGACATCGATATTTAATCCGTTCCGGCTGATGATTCCGGTCAGTTCAGCCACATGAGAGGCTTCAATCCATCGGGCAAGCAAGGTGACCGTGTACCGCTTTTTTCCCTGTCCGGCCACCCACTGAGAGTACCGGTCTTCGGTGACTGGTGTGAATTTCAGGGTGACACCCAGTTCAAAGGCTTTAAAAAGCAATTCCTTCATCACATCATGCGGATTCAGCAGATCCTTCCGGGGCATTTCAATCATCATTCCAAGTGAGAGGGATGAGTGAATCACCGATTGCGACATGTCAAGGATGTGAACGCCCGACTCTGCCATGACCGAACAAAGCGCATGAGTCAGCCCGGGGCGGTCTTCGCCGGTGACGGTGATGAGAAGGATGTCTTTCATGGTGTCCCTTTACACTGGAAAACCGGCGAAAATACAACCGGTGTGCGTGAATTGTCGACTTTTAAGCCAGTTAAATCAGGTGGCAGCCGGGGTGTCGCATCGGGGCCCCCTTGGGTGTATCTTTACAGAATCGCAATCTGACCAGACCAAATAAAACCATGACGCTCGTTCCTCATTACATCGAGAAACTCGAGCCGTACAAGGCCGGCGGTACCATTCAGGAAATCCGCCAGCGATTCGGCCTCGATCGTATCATTAAACTGGCCTCCAACGAAAATCCGTTCGGACCTTCACCCCGTGCCATTGAAGCCATGCAGCAGATCATGGGAGATCTGCACCGGTATCCCGACTCAGCCGGTACTGATTTGCGGGATGCACTGGCTGAAAAATTCAAGGTTAAACCCGGGAATGTGGTTCTTGGCAGCGGATCTGAAGGCATCATGTCCAACATCATGCGGACGTTTCTGGCTGAAGGTGATGAAATCATCACATCGGCGGGTACGTTTATCGGATTTAAGGTATTGGCCAATGCATCCGGCAAAAAAACCTACTGGGTGCCGCTGAACAATTACCGGTTCGAACTGAAGGCGATGATTCCTTACATCAGCCAGAAAACCAAAATCATCTATCTATGCAATCCGAACAATCCGACCGGAACCATTTTTACCCGCAGCGAATTCGATGCCTTTTACAAACACGTCCCCGATCGGGTCCTGATTATTCTGGATGAAGCATATTTCGAATTTGCACAATCTTCGCCGGATTACCCGGACAGCATGCATTACCGGTACGACAATGTGATCACCCTGCGCACCTTTTCCAAAGCGCACGGATTGGCTGGTGTTCGTGTCGGTTATGGCATGGCACATGACCGGTTAATCAGCAACCTGATGAAAGTCAAATTACCCTTCGAACCCAATACATTGGCTCAGGTGGCTGCTCTTGCCAGCATGAAGGATACTGGTTTTGTCGATACCTACCTCCGGACCAATCAGGAAGCGCTTGAACAGTTTTATAAACTTTTTGAAGAGTTGGATATTCCACACCTTCACAGTTATGCCAATTTTGTGACCATCGATCTGGGAACAGAAACGGCCGTTCAGGCTGTTCATCTCGGCTTGCTGAAGAAGGGAATCATGGTGCGTCCTTTGACTGCCTTCGATTTACCAACCTGTCTGCGCATTACCACGGGCTTGCCTGATGAAAATGCAGAATTTATCCGGGCGTTCCGCGAGGTGTATCAGGAAATGCTGGAGTCAGGAGACAGGAGATAGGAGTCAGGAGGAAGAATTCAGAATTCAGAATTCAGAATTCAGAATTCAGAATTCAGAAGCCAGGAGCCAGAATGCAGAATACGGAATGTCACCCTCTCCGCCGGAGAGGGAAGGTGTGTGGGTCTATTGAAAGTTTGCTTTGAAATACCCGCTCCCTTCGAGAGCCTCAGGGCCCGGGTATTTCTGTTCTCTGATTTCTGATCGCTGATCACTGGAAAAACCCTTTGGCTTCGAAACCCTTAGCCACCGGTTTTTTCCAATCACCATTCACTTGTATTGGCTCTTAACTTTTAACTCTTAACACTTAACTGAAAAAAAATGCAAGACCAACAAAATCCTCTCGGTGTCATCCGGCTTGACCATCTGGAATTCACCACATCCAATGCATCTGAGCTGATCGGATTATTTCACAGGCTCGGATTTTCTATCACGGCCACGTTTCAAAAAAACGGATTAAAAAAATGGCTGATGGAAACCCACAAATCTTCCTTTCTGGTGACGGAATCCTCGGCGGGAGATTACAATGAATCCTACCAGAAAAAACACGGAGGTGGCGTATCAGCTCTGGCCTTCCGTGTGGAAAATGCCGGACAGGCCTTCGATGAAGCCATCCGCCGGGGAGCAACCGAACGCCTTCCATTGCAAACGGTGACCGATCAGGGGCATACCTGGCGGTGGGCTGCCATTCAGGGATTCGGAGATGTGCTGAATATATTTATTGAACGATCCGACAAAGCACCCTTTGCTCCCGGATTTTCACCGTTTCATGATTCTGACGCATTACCGGCCGACCAGAATCCGGGTCTGATTCATGTCGACCATCTCACCAACAACGTTCCGCATGGGGAAATGAATAAATGGGTTGAGTTTTATCACCGGATTTATGGATTCGAGGCCGTCCGGTATTTCGAGATCAAAGGTGAGAAAACAGCCTTGCGCAGCAAGGTCGTCCGGTCTGCAAATAAACAGGTGACGATTCCCATCAACGAACCCTGGGGACCCGATGGAACCGATCAGGTCACCGAATTTATTCATCGGCATAATGGGTCGGGCGTGCAGCACATTGCACTGAGCTGTAAGCAAATCATTCCGACGGTAAAAAAATTGCGTGCGCAGGGATTTGAATTTCTCACACCACCGCCGCATACCTATTATGAGATGGCACCCAAGCGGGTACCAAACGTGAAGGAAAATCTGGCTGAACTGGAAGAAAACGCCATTCTGGTGGATGGTGATTCTGATGGGTATTTGCTGCAGATTTTTACAAAGGACCAGATCGGCCCCTCCTTCTTTGAAATCATTGAACGAAAAGGTCATGATGGATTCGGTGATGGGAATTTCCAGGCGCTTTTCGATGCCATCGAACGCGACCAGATGATCCGTGGTGTGCTGAAATAAAATGTGTATTTAAACGCAAAGACAGCAAAGAATTCGCAAAGATCGCAGAGTTTCTTGTATTGAAAACCAAAAAACCTTTGCGTCCTTTGGTATGAACCCTTGGCGTCTCTGCGTTAAAAGGAATTGAAACGCAAAGACAGCAAAGAATTCGCAAAGATCGCAGAGTTTCTTGTATTGAAAACCAAAATATCTTTGCGTCTTAGCGTCTTTGCGACCATATTAAAAAGAAAAACCCCATGAAACTCGTCACGTTTGAATTTCTCTGTCCCATGGGACGGATTTCCCGTCTGGGTGTCCTGTCCGGAACGTACGTTATCGATCTCAATTTTGCTTATACGCTGTTGCTGGCAGAAGACGGCGAAACCCGGCCGTATGAAGTGGCAGCTGCGCAGCTTCCTTCTAATATGCTCGATTTTCTAAAAACCGGCGACAATGGAATGGAAATCGCCCGGACGGTGCTCGATATTTTCTCGACACGATCCTACCGGAAACTGACCATCCGGGGTCCGCGGGAAGAAAAAATTGTCTGGAAAACCCGGGAAGTCCGGTTGAAAGCCCCGCTGCCCGAGCCCGTTTCCTTCCGCGATTTTCTGGCCTTTGAACAGCATGTCCGTACCGGTTATTCCCGCCGGAATCAGGAATTCCCATCGTTGTGGTATGAGTTGCCGGTCTATTACAAAGGAAATCCGAAAACCTTCATTGGTCCTGATACCGTGGTTCACTGGCCGTCTTTTACCGAAAAATTTGATTATGAACTGGAACTTGCCTGCGTCATCGGAAAAGCCGGAAAAAACATTCCGGTTGAAGAAGCCCATGAGTACATTGCCGGCTATTGTATTCTGAACGATTTTTCCGCACGTGATATTCAGATGCAGGAAATGAGTCTGCGCCTGGGTCCATCGAAGGGAAAAGATTTTGCCACAGCCATCGGACCCTGGCTGGTGACGCCCGATGAAGTGGGAAACAGTCGCGATTTAACCATGATTGCCCGCGTCAATGGCGAAGAATGGAGCCGTGGTCATTCGGGCTCAAGTCACTGGACCTTCGAACAGATGATCAGTCACGTCTCCAAAGATGAAATGCTTGTTCCAGGTGAACTCATCGGAAGCGGAACGGTCGGGACTGGCTGCGGTTACGAACTGGACCGGTGGGTGAAACCCGATGATGTGATTGAACTGGAAATTACCGGATTGGGGATTCTGCGAAACCGGGTCGTCCGGAATTAATCGTCGTCTGTTACACTTTTTTCCCGGATTTTCTTTTCAGTGCAAACATTCAAGCTTAAAACATTTCTGTCAAATTCTCTTCGGTCTCTTGGCTTGATCCGCCTTGCCGAGGAGTGCCGGTTTATGTTCAGTTACCTCCGGTATTTCAGGCGCAATCAGCAGGAATCCTTCGTCCGGAATCAACTCCTTCTGAAAATGTATCCGAACCGGCAGGTGTATGAAATTTTTGGCAAACTGGATTACCATCGTTTTTTTGCCAGCGGCGAGTTTGCTGCCCAATCCATCCATTCGGTCCTGAAACCATATTTTTCTGCAGAAAAACCGGCTGTTCTCGACCTGGGTTGCGGATTGTCACGGGTGCTGAATCCGCTGAAAAAATGGTACCCGGAGGGAACGTTTCACGGATGCGATCTGGATGGAGACATGATTCAGTGGAATGCCCGTCATTTTCCGGAAAACCACTATACAGTCAATCTGCTGGACCATCCGTTACCCTATTCGGACCAATCCTTTGATCTGGTATTTTCATTGTCCGTGGTGACTCATCTGGATGCAGACAGCATCCGGATTCTCTTCGGGGAAGTCAGCCGCATTCTGAAACCGGGTGGTTTTTATTTGTTCACGACTATCGATGATTTTTATGCCAGCCGGAATCTGTATGGAAAGGAACGGGAAGCCTTTTATGCCGGTCAGCCCGTTTTACGTCCTTATAAGGATGGAAGCCGGTTATTCACCTCTTACACACCCACCATCTGGATTATTTCCCAGCTTCCCGATTCATTAACCCTTCAGGTCCACCATCCCGGTGCTGATTTGCAGATTGCAGGCAGCCAGGATGTGTTGGTGGTCAGGAAGAAGGGATAGCAGGACTCCTCATTTTCCGCCCCCATCACGAACCGTTTGGCAACAGGGGAATGGATTAATCACAGTGTCGGATAAAGCAGGCTTTTATTCAAATCACAGATGCCTCACCTTCACCATCCTGTCGTGACATCGCCCTGGTTGAATTGTATATTCAGAAAAACAAGAAGAGGGGATTGACCACCCATGCAACATCTCAGAAAAGGACTGACCACCCGGCAGGCTCACGTGGGCGTGCCCGACGGAACATTTGAAGAAGAGCACGGACGCGAAGGATTTTTCGGTCCGGTTTCCCATTTGTATCACCAGAATTCACCCACCAACTGGCTGAAAATCAAAGGGGATTGCAGGCCATACTGCATCGATACCCGGAAAATGCCTTCAGCCGCCATGCCGGTTCCGTTTTTGTACAACGAAGACGTGGCACTGTATAAACATCAGCAGGTGACCGCCGACCTGTTCTGGTCCCGGAATGCCGATGGGGATTGGGTTCTGTTCATCCATGAAGGTCATGGATTTCTGGAAACCGATTACGGCCCGCTGACTTTTCACCGCGGCGATTATCTGGTTATTCCACGGGGAACGACTTACCGGCTGGTTCCTGAAGAACCCTGTTACCTGCTGATGATTGAAAGCCGTTCCTCCATTCGTCAACCCGATCGCGGACTGCTGGGACAGCATGCGTTGTATGATCCGGCGGCGATTGAAGTCCCCGAACCCATTGCTTATGAAACAACCACGGATAAATACGAGGTTCGCATTAAGCGGAATGGTGAACTGACCTCGGTGTTTTATCCGTACCATCCGCTCGATGTGGTGGGATGGAAAGGAACCTTATATCCCTGGAAACTGAATATAAAAGAGTTCAGACCGGTCATGAGTCACCGTGGGCATCTTGCTCCGTCGGTTCATACCACCATGCTGGGCGATCACTTTGTGATTTGTTCCTTTGTGCCCCGGCCCCTCGAGGAAGACTACGATGCGGAACGGGTTCCCTTCTGGCACCGGAATATTGATTACGATGAAGTGATTTTTTACCACGATGGCAATTTCTTCTCCCGCGATGGAATTGAAGCCGGAATGGTCACTTTCCACCCGTTTGGTATCCATCACGGTCCGCATCCGAAAGCCTATGCCAATCAGCGGAAAAAGGACCGGACTGATGAATATGCCGTCATGATCGATACCCGTCACCCGCTGAAACTCACTCCTGAAGCCCGTGAATCTCTTTTCGAAGACTACTGGAAGCTGTGGCAGATGTGAAATACAGGAGACAGGAGTCAGGAGAAAGAATTCAGAATTCAGAATTCAGAATTCAGAATTCAGAATTCAGAATACGGAATACGGAATAAGGAATAAGGAATAAGGAATCCAGAATTTCACCCTCTTCGCCGGAGAGGGAAGGGGAGAGGGTCTATTGAATTTTTGTTTTGAAATACCCGCACCCTTCGAGAGCCTCAGGGCCCGGGTATTTCTATTCTCTGACCTTTGATCACTGAAAAAAACCAACTGTCATTCCGGCGCTGTGAATCCGGCCCAGACGGAGAAGCCGGAATCTTCTTCCCTGTAAGTTGGCCTTGCGTTTCCTTATCATTCATAGATCCCGGCTTCGGTCGGGATGACTCCGTTCAAAGGTTTTTCCAATCACCAGTCACCAATCCCCAATCACCAGTCACCCTTCTCACACTCCCAGGTCACGAAGAAACGCAGCGGTATCGGGTTTTCGGCCAAGAAAGGTTTCCACCAATTCCATCGGATCGCGGGTGCCACCCGGCTCCAGAATGGTCTCGCGGAATTTCAACCCGGTGGCGGGATCTGATGCGCCGGCCGATTCGAAAACGGACCAGATATCCTGTGCATACACCTTGGCCCAGAGGTAGGAATAATACCCGGCCGCATAGCCCGATAAATGACCAAAGGCTGCATGAAAGTAATTCCCGTCCTTCCAGGGAAAATGAGTCTGTTCCGATTTAAGCTGCTTCAGTACATCGGTGGTTGTTTTTTCCGGACCAGGGATAAACCCATCATGCAGGGTAAAATCGAGCGTTCCGTACAACAACTGAGATTGAGCAAATAACCCGGAACCCAGATTCCGGGCCGAGAGAATCCGGTTGAACAGATCAGAAGGAAACGGATCGCCGGTCTGGTAGTGGCGGGCGAAGGACGATACCGTTGGATAATCGTACAGAAAGTTCTCGAAAAATTGCGAGGGGGTTTCCACAAAGTCGAGCAGCACATTGGTGCCGGCATACGCTTGCAAGGGGGAGGTCGTTACCATGCCATGCAGCAAATGTCCGAATTCATGAAACAGCGTGTTCACATCCGAAAAAAGCAACAGAGAGGGTTGGGAAGGTGTGGTAGCCGGAAAGTTGCAAACCAGTGCAGCCACCGGTCTTTCATAATCCGCTCCCAGACTGATTCCGCTCACCAGCGGAAACATGGCGGCGTGGGAATATTTGTTTTCCCGCGGAAACAGGTCGAGATAAAAAGTCCCGATGGGCCGGTTGGTCTTCTGATCCACCACTTCAAACTGCCGGACTGTTTCATGCCAGACGGCCGGTGTGGTCACTTCACGGAAAGTCAGCCCAAGAATCGTTCCGTTGATCCGGAACAGGCCATCCAGAACTGAATTCAGTTCAAAATAGTGCTTCACTTCCTGATCGTTCACCGAATACCGGGTCTCTTTAATCCGGTTTGAATAAAAAGCAGAATCCCATTCATGAACCACCGCATCGGTCTGGCCGGTAAAGGATCGTTTTTCTTCAAGCAGTAATTGATAATCAGCCGAGGCCTTTTGCCTGACCTTTTCAGTCAGATCCTGTTCAAATTTCCAAACGGTTTCGGGTGTTTTGGCCATCCGGTCTTCGGTTGCATAAGCGGCATAGGACCGGTAACCAAGTACAGTGGCCAGTTCATGCCGTTTAATCAGTAACTGGTCGAGCAGGTCCAGGTTGGCTGGCCAGGCTCTTTGGTTATACAATCGCCAGAGTTGTTCGCGCCAGGGCTCCGACCGGCAATATTTCATGAACGGAACGTAGGAGGGGTAGCTCAGATCAACACGAAGCGTGCCATCGGCCTGTTTACGGGCTTCCACATAATCGGCTGGCAAACCCTCTGCCTCACCGATGGGAATGGCAAGCGAGGCGGAGGTGCTGTCGGCAATGTTTTTCTGGAAATCGAGTGACAATTTATCAATATCGATCCGGATGGATTTAAGCCGGTCCCGGTCGTCGGCTGTCAGATCGAATCCTGACCGCCGGAATCCCATGATCGTGTCATCCAGATAGCGTTTCATCACCCCGGTAAGTAACCTAGCCTCGCTGGTGGATTCGTAAGCTTTCACGACCTTGTACAGGTCTTCGTTAATCGCCAGTGTATTCAGCCAGGAAGAAAAGGCTTCGATGGCCTCGCGGCAGGCAGACCGGATTGCCTCCTGCGGATGGGTTTCTGCCATGAGATAGATGGGGTTAAATACCCGGTACACCGTGTGATACAACCGGTCGAGCGGAACCAGAACCGTGTCAACGGTCAGCGGGTCTGCTTTCAGGATGGATTTAAGCACACCATCGGCTTCTGCAAGGGTCACCTGAACCGCCTCGCCGACATGATCAGACGACAGCGATTGAAAGGGAATGGATTGATTAACCTGACGTAAAAAGGGATTCATAGTCGGATCGGAAAGGGTGGATGGAAACCCGGCTTCTGTTGGTAAAGCCGGGTTTGAAAAAGACAGGAAATCAGCCGGTGATCACTTCAATTTTGGGATCGACCGTGTGGCGCAACATGGCCTGAATGGCGTTGAGCGTTCCTGAAGAGGAACTCGGGCAGGATCCGCAGGCACCCTGGTACCGGATTTTCAACTGATATCCCTCCATGCCAAGCACTTCGAGCGAGCCACCGTCATTGGCCAGATAAGGCAGAACACGAACCTTCAGAATGTCCTTTACCTTATCGAGAAGAACATCTCCGGAAGAAGGGCCGGCTGTATCGGCAACAACCGATTCCAGGCCTGATACATCAGTCTTCTCAATGAGGGCCTTGATATCTCCCATGATCATGGACCAGGAAGCATCTGGATTTTTGGTAACCGTGACGAACTGATCCATGTAGAAAACCGATACCACATGCCGGTGCCCAAACAGGGCAAAGGCCAGCGGATCATTGGCCGCTGACTCACGGGTGGCATATGAACGGGTTCCCTTGGGAATCAGCACCTGATTCACAATAAATTTCAGGGCATCTGGATTGGGGGTGGCTTCAATATTGGTAACAGAAACAGTCATGATGGCTCCGGTCAGTCAGAAAAGGGTACAAAAGTAAACTTTCCACCCTAACAACTGAAACCGCCGGATCGTTCGATCTTTTAAAAATCCCCCAAATTGTGTTAGATTTGACGCTGACCATGAAGACTGCCAACAGGAGACCTATAAAACCATGAAAGTACAATCTGTCCGAAAACCCATCGCCTCCGGAAAACTCTATCCCGCCGACCCGGAAACCCTGCGGTCTGGTATTGAATCCATCCTGAACCGGACTGACCTGCCGGGAAAGGAAACCACCCGTCTGATCGTCGTCCCGCAAGGCCCGCTCGAAGACTGTGCCGATTTATATGCACGATCCTATGCCGTGGTCCGTGGAGACAAGTTCGATACGGTGGTGTTGCTGGCTTATTCCGAATCGGAGTTTTTTAATTTCATTTCCGTTTTTAACGGGGATGAATACCACTCTCCGCTGGGAAGCCTGAAAATTGACTATCAGATGCGGGATGAATTCGCCGATGAAGACGATGACATTTTCGTCAGCGACAAGGGGCATTTCAATCAGGATAGTTTCATTGAAATGCAATTGCCATTCCTTCAGGTGGCTTTGCAGCCCGGATTTAAAATTCTGCCAATTATTATTGGCAATCAGTCTAAAGAATTGTGTGATGAACTGGCCCACGCCATGGGAGAAATCCTGCATCAGCGGAATTGTCTGGTGGTGGTTTGCGGCGATATGATCAGCGAACCCGATGTACCCGACTATGAACTGGAAGAACGGATTGCAAAAATCAGAGCCACCATGCTCGATGGAAGCACCGATTTCTTTTTTACCCGTCAGTGGAAGGGACACTTTCTTGGCGGTGCACACGGACCATTTCACATTGCAGCAAAAGTTTCCAAAACGCTTAATTACAAGACATTGAACATTTACCGGTATTTCTCGCAAGTCGAAAAGTGGGAAGTGGGGGACCGTCAGGTAACTTATTTTTCCATGGCGTACTCCCGTGTGCCTAAGTCTGTCCATCAGGAGCAGACAGCCTGATGTCAGGAAAGGATTTCCGTGATTTTAAGGTAACCATCGTCGGTGCCGGGCGTCTGGGAAGTACGCTCGCCCGGCGGTTGTATGACCTCGGAAATCCGGCCTTTTCGGTTATTTCCCGCGATGCTGCCTGGCTTGAAACACTGGCTATCACCTCTCACCCGGTCAGTTTTTCAACAAGGATCGATAACCTGCACAGAGAAACAACTTTTCTGGTTCTGGCTGTGCCCGATGATCACCTGAAGGAAACAGTCTCTGCCTTGTCGCAGATTTTATTTTTTGACTGGCAGAATACAATGGTGGTTCATGTGTCGGGAGCGCTGGATGCCAGTGTGCTGGCCCCTCTGAAAAAACTGGGAGCAGTGACCGGGGCCTGCCATCCGATACAGACGTTCCCAACCAGAGATGAACCCGGTGACCGGTTCGATCACATTTATTGGGGGATCGATGCCCCCGCAGCCCACCTGAGACGATTGAAGGATTTTGTGCATGGCCTGGGCGGATCGCCGGTGGTGATTCCCGCCAGTGCCCGTCCCATGTACCATCTGGCTTGTGTCATGGTCAGCAATTACCTGGTCACGCTGTCGGCCCTGTCGGGCGATGTGCTGGCTGCTTGCGGGGTTAATCGTGAAGATGGCCGTAAAATGATGCTTCCGCTCATTGAAGGAACTCTCAGGGGACTCGAAGGCAGGTCTCCGGTGCAATCCCTTACCGGCCCGATTGCCCGGGGTGATGAATTCACCATCCGACAACATATTGACGAATTGGGTAATCAGTTGCCCCATCTGGTGCCGGTTTACGCCGAACTGGCTCTCGAAACCCTTCGTCTGGCCGTCAGGAAAGAAACGCTCTCTCCAGCCCAGGTTCAGGAACTGAACCACCTGCTGACCGATGCACTCAACCGTCACCGTCCGGATCGGGAGTGATGCGGATCGTTCTGATCGGTCTGTTGCTTGTCCCTCTGATGACCACTGGTCAGACCACCCTCCGTTATGATTACCGGCAGTTTCTGAAAACCTGGAAGACCGACTGGATGGCCTCGGGAATCCATCCCCTTCTTGACTGGTCGGTGAACTGGCAGTCCGTTGTCAATGAGACCACCACCCGTCAGCTTCGCGATGAAGTCTCTGCATCTTTTCTGGGATCCTACCCGCTGATTGATTCCGTTTCCGCCATCGTTCGGATGGAGGGGCTGAGTCTGTGGCAACGTCAGGATGGGCCGGTCAGTACCAGTCATGACTGGAAACCGGCTGCCGGTCTGCAATGGATCGGGGAAGGACATTCCACCGCCGGCGGGGCCGGTATCTGGATGGTTTCTCAATCCAATCAATCCCTGTCGGGTCCTTCTCTCTGGCTGAATCATGAATCGCGCCTGGTGGCTGCCGACCGGTTGGCCATCGACCTGAGTGGATCCCATTACAGCAGCACCGCCGACCGTCGCGGATTGAAGAAACAGCAGGTGAGCCTTGCCTTAAGTGATCCGGTTATGCAGGCCTTCGATATCAGATACACCCGGTCCGTGAATGAACGGGATTTTGTGACCACTCTCGTCACATCGGGGTATCAGCTCGATCATCGTGAAGAAACCACCGATCAGCTGACCGCCGGATTCACCCTGCCTCTTTTCTTTTCAGATCTGACGTTGGCTTTTTCGGGATCCTGGAAAAACCGGCAGATTGACCGGAAGACCGATCTGGCCGGACCGCAAAACCCAAATTACCAGGTTCTGGCAGGTGAAACGTTTACCGACTGGAATCTTTCATGGCAACCGGGGCCGTGGCAGGTCGGACTGATGGCTCAATTGGGCGAGGGAAGTGATTCCTACGGCCTTCTCGAAACGCAAGGCCTGGCAGGATTGAATGAATCCATCCAGTCGGAAAAACTAAAAAAACGTAACATCAGCAACCGGTTCATCCGGCTGGTTCAATCAACCACCTGGTCGTCGGGCGATTGGTCATGGAAGTCGGGCCTGTTAATTTCCCGTGATCAGCTGTTTAATCCGAACAACAATTCCCTCGATGACCGTGATGCAGGAACCATCGGAATCAGTCAGGGGGCTGTCTGGAAGGGAACTCAGCACCGGTTGTCGGGCGGAATAGACTATCAGCAGACCCATCAGGTGTTTATTCACCGCGACCGCTCGGGCGATAACTACCGAAACCACTATGTGCGGTTGATGTGGGAAGCCGATAACCAACTGTCTGAAGATGTGGCCAATTCAGTTAAAAGTCTGCTCAGTTCACAACTGAGATTCTTTGACTATGATGCCAATTTTCTGGTTCCGAAAAGCTTTGTTCTCCGGACGCTGACGGTTGAAGATTCACTCCGGATTTCCATACTCAATGAAGTTTTTATTCTTCGCGCCCTCTGGACCGAGACTCAGCAGGGAACACTGAACACGGAAACATTCCGTCAGTGGCCAACCCGGCGGTTATGGGGACGAATGGCAGAAGCGGGCTGGCTGATGGTGCCTGCGGTTTATGTGGGCTACCGTCTGTATATCCAGGATCAGGACAGGTGGCAATCAGAAACCTGGCAGTTGGTACAATCCATCCGCCAGCAGGGAGTGCTGTTTCGCCTGTTCTCGGCCGGAGCACGGCTGGATCTGTCGGCTGATGGCTGGCTGATGCAGCAATCCGATGGAGAAACCCGTGCGCGGTGGTATCCGACCCTGACCTTCCGGGCTGGTTATCGTTTTTAAAACCGGATTGGTTGCATCTGCATAATCTTCAATCGTATTTTCAATCACCACAACAATCTATGTCTACATCCCTATTTAACAGGCAACTCCAGTTTGCCTCCGATCCAAACAACGCCCGCCTGGTCGAAGATTGTATCATTGACATGGCCGAGTCCTGCGGGCTGGATGATGACACCACCAACTCACTGATGATTGCAGTGACCGAAGCCACCAACAATGCCATCCATCACGGGAATAAGGACAATCCGGCCAAACAGGTCTGGGTCGAAATGGATCTGAAAGCCGATCGTCTGACCGTTTCTGTCCGTGATGAAGGGGCTGGATTCGATCCGGCTGCCATTCCTGATCCTCTTTCCGAAGAAAACCTGCTTAAAACCTCGGGCCGTGGTGTCTTTCTGATGAAAAACATCATGAAGTCGGTCGATTTTAAATTTGAACCCCGTGGTACCACCGTCATAATGACTTTTCAGGTCGGATTTATCAGCTGATTCAGATCTGGTGAATGGTGATTGGTGAAGGAAAAACCAGGATCCAGGTTGGAAATCAGAAATCAGTAAAACCCGGACCCCGGGTGCCGAATCCGGTGGCTGAGGCGCTCGAAGCCACAAGGATAGGATAGCTGAAAGTCCGGCACTGACGGATATCGGGGGGACAAGGGTTTTTCAACGGTTGTGTGATCAGAGAGCCAGAAGCCAGAAGCCAGAAGCCAGAAAACTCCATGATCAGCTGTCATCCCGGCGCTGTGAGTCCGGCCCAGACGGAAAAGCCGGGGACTCTGAATGATGTAAATAAGCACTTTATCCAAATTATTTTAATATGAGATTCCTGCATCTTCGTTAGGGCCGGTTTTTCAGCGCCGGAACGGGAACCGTCTTTAAATAATGGTTTATTAGGAGTATTGTCCCTCTGAATTCTGTATTCTGAATTCTGACTTCCGGACCCTGAGGTTCTCGAAGGGTCTGACTCCTGTCTTCAGATTCTCTATCTTTGCCCCAATTGAAAGTTCCGGAGCCTTCTTGTCGAAAAAAACCTACGTCCGGTCGATGTTTAACAACATCGCCAGAACTTATGATTTGCTGAATCATGTCCTGTCCTTCGGGATCGACTATTACTGGCGTTACCGGGCCATCCGCCTGTTGCGACCTTCCCAACCTGGCCTGATTCTGGATATGGCCACGGGTACCGGAGATTTCGCTCTCGAAACTCTCAGGCAACTTCCCTCCTCACGGATTGTTGGCATGGACCTTTCTGAAACCATGCTGGCAGTGGGTCAGACAAAACTGAGAAAACGCCAGGTCACAGACCGGATCCATTTTGCCTGTGCGGATGCAGAAAATCTGCCGATACCCGATGCGATTTTTGATGCGGTGACGGTCGCTTTTGGTGTCAGGAATTTTGAAACCCTTTCCACCGGCCTGCGCGAAATGGGTCGTGTGCTGAAACCAGGTGGGCAGCTGATTATTCTGGAATTTTCCAGGCCAGTTTCCTTCCCGATGAAACAACTGTATTTCTTTTACTTTAAGCGGGTCTTGCCACTCATTGGCCGGCTGGTCTCCAAAAATCAAACAGCATATACTTACCTGCCCGAGTCGGTTCTTCAATTTCCAGATCCCGATCTGCTGGCCCGCATGCTGAAAACCGCCGGGTTTCAATCGGTCCGGATTGAATCCATGACGGCCGGCATAGTGACCATTCATCATGCCATCCGTTAAGCCATGGTTCGAAGAGTGGTTTAACCATCCGCTCTACCTCGATGTGTATTCACACCGCGATGATGCCGATGCGCGCCGTCTCATTGCCGCCGTTCTGCCATTCCTGAATATTCCGGCCGGGTCTCCCGTTCTGGACCTCGCTTGCGGAACCGGTCGCCATGCGGTGGTTCTGGCTGAAAGCGGACTTCAGGTAACCGGTGTGGACCTCTCCGAAAATCTGCTGGCTATCGCAGGGAAGGAAACAGCCAGACTGGGTCATTCCATCGAACTGATCCGCTCGGATATGCGGTATCTGAACCTGAAAAAATCCTTCTCGGCGGTCTTCAGTTTATTTACCAGTTTCGGCTATTTCGATGATGACCGGGAAAACTTCAGTGTCTTCCGGGTGATTTCTGACCACCTGGAACCCGGTGGATGGTTTGTCTTTGATTACCTGAATGATCCCTTTATCCGACAGCATCTGGTTCCATCGGATGAACGCCGCCTGGAAGGAGCCCGCCTGATTCAGAATCGCCGGATTGAGGGCAGGGTGCTGATCAAACAGGTAACAATCGAAAAACCCGGTCAGGAGCCGCTTCACTTTAATGAAAAGGTGCATTTATACACAGCAGATGAATTGGTTCCGGTCCTGTGGGCCATGGGACTGACCGAGATGCACCGGCTCGGGACGCTGGATGGTGATCCCTGGACGCCTGAATCACCCCGGTTGATTCTGATCTGTAAAAAATCATGAAATACCTGACAGGCTCACTGGTTGTTTTACTCCTGCTGACTGGTTGTGACTGGTTCGATCTTCGCGATCCGGAAGAACCTTCTCAGCGCCGGTCATCCTTTCAGGAACCCTTCCAGCCGGAATTCGTGCTCGATAATCTTCGATTTGCGTTCAGTGAAGCCAATCCCGAAAATTTCAGGAAATGTCTGGGATCCGATGGTGATTACCAGTTTATCCCGTCACCCGAGTTTCAGTCGAGTATTCCTCCCCTGACACGTGAAGATGAAATTGTGGTTTTTACCAATCAGATGCGTGATCTGCTTCCGCAGGAAACCATGACGGTAACGTTTATCAACGCGGCTTTTCAGCCAACACAGATTGATTCGGTGGAATGGGTGGCCGATTACCGGTTGTTCATCCCGAGATCCAGTACCGATTATCCGAGTAACATCGATGGTAAAATGGTGCTGAATTTGCGGAAATCGCCCGAAGGATTGTGGTACATTTACCGGTGGCGTGATTTTTCGGTGCTGAACAATTTCTGCTGGTCCCAGCTGAAGCTGCGATTCATGCAGTAAAAAATTCAATCATCCTCATCAACCTGCAGCGCTTTTCCGGTAAAATCAATGGATTCCGATTTCTGGTACTGATTAGAGGGGAATGAACGAATGACCCTGGCCGGCGTCCATCTGACCAGAATCCGGTCGGTACGGAAAAGTTCATCCGGGTAAACCGACTCGGGAAATGATGATTGACTGAGACTGATGGAGGCAGGAAGGGTAAACCACTGACGCAGGTCAGCCATCTCAGTCGCGGTTCCCACTACCTTCATCACCTGGCCCCCGATCCACAGGACCTGAAGGAACGTGTCAAATCCATCCGGTTCATCCACTTCCTTGTTTTCCTGTCGCTGTTTTTCCCGCTCTGCTTCCCGATCATCAAGAATGGCTCCCGTCACTGTGGTAACACCGGATGAAAGCAGAAATTTGGTTGCCGCCCGGCTAATCCGCTCCTTGGCCATGATCGATTCACGGGCATTAAAATCTTCCTCAAATCTAGCATTAACCGGCAGGGAAACGTCGTCAGACTTCTTCTCCCCCGGATAAACGGGATGACCGGGTTTCGGGGCAAACCGGTCAAACAATACCGGATAAGCGACCTTGATGCTGTGAAAATCAGACTCGGTTGTGATCAGCAGATGGATCGACCCTTCAAACAGTTCCTGAATAAATCCATCCAGCCGGATGGTAAGCGGTTGTTTTCCCGGAGCAGATCCGGCTGTGACCAGGGAATCATAATCCAGACCGGCATGAAGAAAAGACACCCGGGCATCATTCTCTTCACCTGCCATGGCAAACAGGTGACCCGCGTAAAGGTTCAGTAACCGGAAATGAGACCGCTTTCGCTTGTATGGCTCCGGATGATCTTCCAGATAAGTAAAACGCTCATTCATTTTCCGCATTTCAACCACCGCAGCATCCGGGTCATTTTTCTGCATCAGGGAAAGCGATTTGAAAAAATGCAGGAGCAGATGTTCAATCGGGTATCCTTCATAATTTTCGGAATACTCATTTGAAACCATGCTGGTTAGCTTTTGCGAAATCCGCCGGGTGTACTGATCGTCAATAATCCGCTCAGCCCGGTTCCAGTACTGAAGGGCTGTATCAGGCTGTCCGGCCGAAAAGGCCAGCATCCCGCTGTTCAGTGTCTGAAAAAGTGCCGATTGGTTTCCGGGTTGCATATTCCGGATGATCTGACGTTCAGCCGGACTGCTCTCACGGTTCTGAATGGCTTCCTGGATGGATTCCCGTTTCTGCAGGAAAGAGCTCTGCCCGCAGCCGGAAAGGATCAGAAGTGAAAGGACTAAAATGGGATAGAGTAACCTCATGCTCCGTCTTACGTTTCCCGGCTGGTGGAAGATTCAATCCGAATTGGTCCGGCGTTTTATCAGATCGGGAACCGGCTGAGCCTCCCTGATCCAGTCTGTCAGAACCAGACTTGCATGGCGGATGGCCATTTCTTCGTTGGCTTTCCATTGTGAATGAGAATCGGGACCGACCAGATTGCTGATACCCAGAATGGCGGTAAAGGAAATGTGGAAATAAGCGGCTACCCGTGCCACAGAAAAAACCTCGAGCTGTTCGGCATCGGCCCGGTAAAAATCACGCAAGGCCACCGAAGCGCTTGTTTCGCGGGTGATGGATGGTGTGGTCAGAACCACGCCGTTTTTAACCTTGAACGGGTAGTGAGGTAACTGGCAATGGCGTTCGAAGGATAGCTCGGATGGCTGCGGATCGGGCATGTAGGAGTTGCCCATGGCTGTGGCCACGTCTCCGAACCGGTATGAAAATGGAATAACCACATCGCCAGGTGAGAGAAACCGGTTTGGATAAGAACCGGCGGTTCCGATAAAGAAAATTTCGGCCGGATGAAGACTGGTGATGTACCGGGTGGTATGAATGGCCGCTTCCACCGGACCAACACCGGTGAACGCCGATTTCACATTCGGTTGGATTTTATCGACATTGAGAAAACGCTGCTCCGGTTCATAAGCGCTCAGGATCAGTCTGAGGGAAGAAGAATGACGATTCATATCAATTACAGCCCCGATTCCGATGATTTTTTTATGTTCTATCCGGCGCTGGCAGGATTGATTCCCACCGGGGATTACCGGTTTTCCGCAATGACCCTGGACACTCAGAAGTTAAACGATCTGGCATCTGAAAGCAATCAGACCGATGTGTCTGCTATTTCACTGCATGCATACGCCGGACTGGCCGACCGGTTTCTTATTCTCCCGCATGGTGCCAGTGTGGGACGAAATTACGGTCCTGTTCTGATTGCTGGTAAACCCATGACTGTCGCTGATCTGGCCGGCAAACGAATTGCCATTCCCGGATTAAAAACAACCGCCTGGCTGATCCTGAAACTCATGGTTCCTGATGTGCAGCCGGTTGTGGTGCCGATCGAACCGTTTTACCGGATTTTCGATGCCATTTCCTCGGGTGAAGTGGATGCTGGCCTGGTGATTCATGAAGGCCGGCTGATTTATCAGGAGCGAGGTTTCCACCTGGTAGCCGATACGGGTCAGTGGTGGCATCAGACTTACGGTCTCCCGCTTCCTCTGGGGGTGAATGTGATCCGCCGCGGGTTGGGAAAAAAAGTGATACGGGAGGTTTCCGCCATTCTGAAGGATTCCATCCGCTTTTCACTGGACCACCGCGATGCCATGATCAGAAAATGGGTGAAAGAAGATCCCCGCGGTATTCAGGAACTGGCCGATTATAACCGGGTTGATGATTATCTGGCCCTTTACGCAAATGCAGATACCGCCTCCATGACTTCCGAACTGAAAAAAGCCTGTCAGATGGTTCTTGATGAGGGTTTCAAAGCCGGAATCATTCCCAAAAAGGTGAAAATTGACTGGGCGTGAAGGCAGAAATGCAGGAGAGAGAAGTCAGGAGTCAGGAGTCAGGAGCCATTACCCGGTGGCTGAGGGTCTCGAAGCCACCGGAGGACAGAATACAGAATTCAGAATTCAGAATTCAGAATACGCAATACGGAGTACGGAATACAGAATTTCTCCCTCTCCGCCGGAGAGGGAAGGTGTGAGGGTCTGTTGGCTGTTTTTTCCTGAAAAACCCACGATGTCTTTCTGGCGCTGTGAGTCCGGTACTGACGGAGAAGCCGGAGTATTCACCTGTGATGTCATTCTGGCGCAAGCCGGAATCTCTATTTTAAATAATTTGGATAAAGTACTTACCTACATCATTCAGAGATCCCGGCCTGTCCGTCTTGGCCGCACTCACAGCGCGGGGATGACAGTTGATCATGGATTTTTCAGTCTCCTGACTCCTGACTCCTGACTCCTGACTTCTGATATTTTTAACCCCGTCACTCTTAACCGCAAATCCCCACCCCTGTCCATTTCACCATTCATCTCTTTGATCAGAAAAATAGACAACTCAGGAACCAGAACGACCGTTTATCCCGTTTTTGATACAGGGCACAATTTTTGCACTAAAAGGGACCATGGAATCTGAAAGTTGCATCCGGCTGGAGTGCCGGAGTCAGTTAGAGCTCGATCTGCTCATGGAACTGATGAATCAATACAATCTGCATCCGCTCGGGATGCACCGGCTGAAATCGGACGGAATAGAAATCATCCTCCGGGTCAGCGACCGGATCAACAAACCGGCCTTTTTTGGCAAGCTCGTTCTCTACGAAATCTACTACACCCCCTACGCCAACTAACCCATCCTGATAAAATACTTGCCCGGTAACTGCCGGACGAGTCCCTTAAACTCCATCGTCAGTAACTGAATCAGCAAATCGCCGGTTGTTCGGTCTACCAGATCGGCAAGAACATCCACATGGACCGGGGTAGATGATAACTGATCATAAATTGCTGCTTCAAACAGCGTAAGGTCGGGAGGAGGAGGCAGTGGCTGTCTGGGTCCGGATCCCGAAAAGCCGGGAAGTTCCTGAAGAATATCCTGTGCGGTGATGACCAGCTTGGCCTGACCGTTCTGGATCAGCCGGTTGGTGCCAACCGCCCTGGGCTGAAAAATGTCGCCGGGAACCGCAAACACCTCACGGTTCATATCCAAAGCCATGGCAGCGGTGATCAGTGCACCTCCCCGGTCGGCGGCTTCGACCACCAGTGTTCCCAATGATAAGCCTGCGATGATCCGGTTGCGATCAGGAAAATGCCTGGCGTCGGGTGGTGAATCGGGTGGGTATTCGGTTATGACACAGCCAGTCCGGCACACATCATCGACCAAAGGCTGGTTTTCGGGAGGATAAATCTGCCCCAACCCGCTGCCAAGTACTGCAACGGTGGTTCCCCCAGCCGCCAGGCAGCTCTGATGAGCCACTGTATCGATGCCACGTGCAAATCCGGAAACAATGGTAAGACCTGCCTGAACCAGACCTGTCGTGAGTTTTTCTGCGGCCAGTTTTCCGTATGGCGTGGGAATCCGGGTACCCACAACAGCCATTGAAACGGCCGATAATGCAGACGGATCCCCCAAACCGAATAAATGAGTAGGCATGCCGGATAGCCGGTTCAGGGAAGCCGGGAAACGCTCATCCCAAAAGGGAAGAATCCATCCACCCGTGTCATCCACCTGCCGGATCAATTGGTTGTGGATTTCTTCATCCACAGGAAAGACAGTCAGGTCAGCGGCATATTTCGGACCAATAACCGGATTGGCAGCCAGATGATCGGTTCTGCACCGTTTCAGCTGGCTGATGGATTGCATGGAGGAAAAAAGAGACCGGATCCGTGTGGGGCCAAGACCGGGCACACGGGTCAGGTGAAGCAGTAAATGCAGTTTGTCGTCGGATATCATGGCGGATCAGGGCCGCCAGGTTGTCTCCGGTTTGGGATTGGCCTTTTCCTCATCGCCGGATGTGCCCGAAACGAGCAATTCCCACAATGAATGGACAAGTGGTTTAAGTCCTTCTCCCAATACAGCCGAAACCAGATAGACCGGGCCGTGTTTTTTTATACTCGTCAGTTTTTTCTTCAGGGAAGCGGAATCCTGAGCAAGATCGGTCTTGCTGATGACGATTACAAATGGCTTGGTCAGCAGATCGGGTGAGAACCGTTCACATTCCGAGCGTAAAATGGAGAATTCCTTTGCGAAATCTTTCGAATCGGATGGGATCAGAAAGGCAAGCACCCGGGTTCGTTCTATGTGCTTCAGAAACTGAATGCCGAGTCCTTTTCCTTCCGAAGCTCCTTCAATAATCCCAGGCATGTCGGCCATGACAAAACTCTGTCCCTGATCGTGGAACACAATACCGAGCGCAGGAACCAGCGTGGTGAATGGGTAGTCGGCAATTTTCGGACGGGCAGCAGAAAGGGTAGAAACCAGAGTGGATTTTCCGGCATTGGGAAATCCGACCAGCCCGACATCGGCAAGTAGTTTCAATTCCACATGGATGTCTCTTTCCTCACCGGGTTTTCCTTCGGTGGCATAGCGGGGCGCCCGGTTGGTTGGTGTGGCAAAGTTTGCATTGCCCAATCCGCCCGATCCACCCCGGGCGACACAAAGCTCCTGCTGATCGGCTGTTATTTCGCCAAGCCTTTCGCCGGTGTTGTGATCGTGAACAATGGTTCCAAGAGGAACTTTGATACGGATATCGTCGGTGTTTTTCCCGTGCTTGAGGCTTCCCATTCCATGCTGGGCACGGGGAATCTGATACTTTTTCTGATACCGTAGGTCAAGCAGGGTATTAATGTTACGGTCCCCGACCAGAAACACCGATCCGCCATTTCCGCCATCGCCCCCGGAAGGGCCGCCTTTGGGAATAAATTTTTCGCGGCGGAAGGCCACGCAACCATGCCCGCCACCGCCGGCTTTTACATGTACGACAACTTCATCAATAAAATTCATGGCGCAAAGATACCCCATGACCCGTCCGAATTGAATTCGGATGCCGGTGCGGACTACCTTTGGGCGTGTCTGAACCCATCACCGCCGACCTGATTCTGTACGGATATACCCGTGGGGTGTTTCCCATGGCCGATCCCGATACCGGGGAAATCGCCTGGTATTCACCAGATCCGCGGGGTATTATCCCCATCGACACCTGGAAACCCAAACGTTCCCTTCGCAATCTGATGAACCGCGGTTGGTACGAGTTCCGGATCAACACCGATTTTGATGCAGTCATCCGGCACTGCGCCAACCGGGATGAAACCTGGATTTCCAACGATATCATTCACCTTTACACCGAGTTGCATCACCGTGGATTCGCCCATTCGGTGGAAGTCTGGCGTGACGGTGAGTTACGGGGCGGGTTGTATGGAGTCGCTATCAACGGGGCATTTTTCGGAGAGTCGATGTTTTCACTGGAAAGCAATACCAGTAAACTGGCCCTTCATTTTCTTGTTCAGACCATGAAACACCGGGGACTGGTGCTGTTGGATACCCAATGGATCACCTCCCATCTCGATTTTCTTGGTGGAGTATATATTTCCCGTCAGGAATACATGCGCCGTCTGAGCCGGGCCATGCAACTGGCGGTCAGTTTTTTATGAGAAAACGGGAAGGATGAACAGGCAAAATGTGTCGGGTATTATCGGTCATCGAGTATCCCGCGAAGCGGGATGCTGAAAGTCCGGCGCAGACGGATATCGAGATGACCAGCAGGGCCGTGAGTCGTTTTTCTTTTTTAACGATTCAAGTATCCTTAATATACTACTCAAGAATCCCGGGAAAGTTATAATGGCCTATATGTACATTCTGCATTGCAACGATGGTACTTTTTATACTGGAAGCACTATCGATTTAACACTTCGCTTCATACAATATCAATCTGGATTTGGTGCAAATTATACGAAGCGACGGTTACCGGTTACCCTCGTCTATTGGGAAGAGTACGACAGAATCACAGATGCATTTAACCGGGAAAAGCAGGTACAGAACTGGTCACATCAGAAGAAATTGGTATTAACCGAAGGTGAATCCGGTCTATTGTCAGGGCTTGCGAGAAAGGTGTTTACCGTCAGCAAGTGAACCGGGCCCCTCGATACAATTCTCCCTTCGGTCGAATCACTCGGGGACCGGGGAAAATCGGTCATCGAGTGACGAACGCAGTGAGTCGTATCGAGATGACCGGAAGGTTAGGAAGCCGGCCCCCTCCCCGATTTAATCGGGGCAAGCGGGATCACTCGGGGTCCGGTGGCACAAAAACTGGTCCACGGTTATAGAAATAAGCGTTTCTGCCATGAAATTCCTCACTCCTGCTGCGTATTTTCTTGGTGTTTTCTTTTCTTCTGAACCCAATCAGTCTGAAAAACTGAAATTACAGTGACAAAAAAGTCCATAAAAAGGACGATTTTGCAGGTATGAAGACACCCGATATTTCACGGTTGGACCGGGAACGGAAAACCATCCGGGTTATGATTGCTCTCTGGTGCCGGGGGAACCATAACAGGGACCTCACAGAGTGTCCCGATTGCACCGCCCTTTTTACTTATGCCCTGAACCGGATTTCCCGCTGTCCGTTTGCCGGGAACAAACCCACTTGTGCTCAATGCACCGTTCATTGCTACCGGTCCGATCCGCGCGAACAGATCAGAAAAGTCATGCGGTATTCCGGTCCCAGAATGCTGATTTATCATCCCATCCTGACGGTCAGGCACTACTGGGATGAATGGTCCCACGCCCGAACCAGCACCTGAAGCCGTTTTATTCTCCGGTCAGTTTGATCATTTGATGGCGGTTTGCTATTTAGCAAGGCCTTTTTTTAACTGAAACGGAGAAACCATGATCAGAAAATCACTCCTGCTGGTGCTCTCGGCCCTTCTCGTGGCCGGTGTGGCTGTTGCACAGCAGAAATCTGCCAAGAAGCCGGCTGCAAAACCGGCAAAAACCGCAAAGGCACCTGCCAAAGCAGTGAAAGCCGACAAAGTTCCTGCTGCCTGGGAAGGCATGACCGCAGAAATTCCCTATGAGGAATTCACGCTTTCCAATGGTTTGCGTGTGATTGTTCACGAAGACCGGAAAGCACCCATCGTGGCTGTGAATGTCTGGTACCACGTGGGCTCTAAAAATGAAAAACCCGGAAAGACGGGTTTCGCCCACCTCTTTGAGCATCTCATGTTCAACGGCTCGGAAAACATGGATGATGATTATTTCCAGGTGATGGAACGGATCGGTGCCACCGACCTGAACGGCACCACCAACAATGACCGCACCAACTATTTCCAGAATGTACCCACCCATGCCCTCGATGTGGCTCTCTGGATGGAATCGGACCGGATGGGTCACCTGCTTGGTGCTGTCACCCAGGCCAAACTGGATGAGCAGCGCGGTGTGGTACAGAACGAAAAACGCCAGGGAGATAACAATCCTTATTCCATCGGATGGGAACTGACCACCAAGGCCACCTGGCCGGCCGGTCACCCCTATTCCTGGACGGTGATCGGATCATTGGAAGATCTGAACAATGCCAAACTGGAAGATGTACATGAGTGGTTTAAAACCTATTACGGTGCTGCCAATGCGGTGATTGTACTGGCTGGTGATATCGATGTGAAAACAGCACGGACCAAGATGGAAAAATACTTTGGTCATATTCCATCTGGACCCCCGGTTGCAGCCTTCGATTCCTGGGTGGCCAAACGAAGCGGCGAGCAACGTCAGGTTGCTCAGGATCGGGTAAAGCAGACCCGGATTACCATGACATGGAATGTCCCGGCCTGGAGAACTCAGGAGGCTACCGTTCTGGATATCGCCACCGATGTGCTTTCCGCGGGCAAAAACTCCCGCCTGTATAAGCGATTGGTTTATGATGATCAGATTGCCACACAGGCTTTTGCCTATATCGATCAGCGTGAAATTGCCTCACAGGTAACCATCGGAGCCATGGTGAAACCCGGTATCGATGTGGCCAGAGTTGAGAAAGCACTTCGTGAGGAGCTGACCCGCTTCCTGACCGACGGTCCGACAGTAGAAGAACTGGATCGCGCAAAAACCGAATCCATCGCCGCTTTCATTCGCGGAATTGAGCGGATTGGCGGATTCGGAGGAAAGTCAGACATTCTGGCTCAGAATGCCATCTATGCCGGCCGCCCGGATTTTTACAAAACCCGCTATCAATGGATCAGGGAAATCACGCCTGAACAAATGAAAAAAGTATCGGTGGATTGGCTGAGCGATGGGGCTTATGTTCAAACCATCAACCCGTTCCCCGAGTTTACCAACGCCGACAGCAGCGCGGTTTCCCGCAAATCATTACCGGTGACCGGTGCAACTGTCGAACCCAAATTCCCTGCTTTCCAGTCAACCACGCTACCCATGGGACTGAAAGTGTATCTGATTGAACGGAAATCCATTCCAACAGTTCAGATTGATCTGCTGCTCGATGCCGGCTATGCGTCGGATCAGGGCATTAAAGCAGGTACGAATCGTCTGGCCATGGATATGCTCGATGAGGGAACCGCCACCCGGACCTCCCTGCAGATCAGCGAACAGCTTCAGAAAATCGGAGCAACGGTAGGAACAGGTTCCGACCTGGATGCCAGCTATGTTTCTCTGGATGCATTGAAAGCAAATCTGGATCCGGCACTGGAAATTTTTGCGGATGTCATTCTGAATCCGGCTTTCCCTGCTGCCGATTTCGATCGGATTAAAAAGCAGACTCTGGTTGGCATCCAACAGGAAAAAACCCGTCCTGTACAAATGGCCCTGCGTACGTTCCCGGCGTTGCTTTATGGTAAAGGTCACGCCTACTCGAATCCGCTGACCGGATCGGGCACCGAAGCATCGGTTGGTTCGCTTACCCGTGACGATCTGAAAGCCTACCATGCAGCCTGGTTCAAAGCCAATGCGGCTACTATGATTGTGGTGGGTGATATCACCATGTCTGAGTTAAAGCCGAAACTGGAAAAATTGTTCGGCGGATGGCGCTCGGGTGATACTCCGAAAAAGAACCTGTCCGAGGTGAAATTGCCGGCCAAACAATCGCTCTACATCATCGATAAACCGGGTTCACCCCAATCGGTGATCATGGCGGGGCATCTGGTTATGCCGAAAAACAATCCGGATGAAATTGCCATTGAGTCCTTTAACAATGTGCTGGGTGGATCGTTCACCTCCCGCATCAACATGAACCTGCGCGAGGATAAACACTGGTCATATGGTGCCTCCAGTTTTATGCGCGATGCAAAAGGACAGCGGCCGTTTATCGCTTATGCCAATGTGCAGACCGATAAAACTGCCGAATCGATGGCTGAAATCCGGAAGGAATTCAACGACATTCTTTCAACCCGGCCGGTCAATGCCGGAGAGCTGGAAAAAATACAGAAAAGCATGATCCTCGAATTGCCAGGTGCCTGGGAAACCAATGCATCGGTTCAGGGATATCTTACTGATCTGCTCAAATTCGGCTATCCGGAAGATTACTATACTACCTATCCGGGGAAAATCCGCGATCTGAATCTTGAGAAACTGGCCGAGGCAGGTAAAAAACTGTTGCGTCCTGATCAGGTGATCTGGGTAATCGTTGGTGACCGTGCTAAGATCGAAGAGAAGATCAAAGCATTGGGCTACGGCGAGGTGAAATACCTGGATGCCGATGGAAATGAAGTAAAGTAATTCAGCAAAGGATGAATCCCGGTCTGTAAATGGCCGGGCCATCCCGGGGGTTGTCTTAAAGGAAATGGTTGCCGGTTCCGGTTGAATGACGGAATGGAGACCTGCGAAAAGGGGCAGTCAGCAAACCGTAAGAAAGGGAGCTGACCAGAAACACGCCGCTTTTCTTCTTTTGGGGCACCCCCCTTTGTTTTAAAAAAGGAAGGAACCTGCATGTCTGGATGCGGTTGCGGCCCGGATGAAAAGGAACTGATCAGCAGACGGGTGCTTTTATCGGTTTTCTGGATCAATTCGATCATGTTTCTAACCGAGGGTATCCTGGGTTGGCTGGCCGATTCAAGTGGTCTGTTGGCTGATTCCCTCGATATGCTTGCTGATGCTGCCGTCTATGCCATTGCACTGTCGGCCGTCGGGAAAAATCTTCAGAGAAAGAAGCGTGCAGCCAGTGTGAGCGGGTATCTTCAGGTCGGTTTGGGAGTCCTGGTTCTTGCCGATGTGGTAAGAAAACTGATCACCGGGTCCGATCCGGTGGATTGGCTCATTATGGGGACCGCATTTCTCGCTCTGGTCGCCAACTCGGCCTGTCTGATGTTGTTGAATCCGCATCAGAAAGGGGAGGCACACATGCGTGCTTCCTGGATTTTTACCAAAAATGATGTCATTGCCAACGCAGGGGTGCTGCTTGCCGGCCTTCTCGTCCTTTTAACCGACTCATTCCTGCCCGATCTGATGGCCGGCGTGTGTATTTCGGCTCTGGTGATCAGAGGTGGATGGCAGATTCTCCGTGAGAATGAACCGAAGGACAATCTGAATGTGACTAAATAAATGATGCAAATTTAGAGTAACTGCTAAATAATTAAGGCATAAACATAAATACACATTACAATAGTATTGTAAATCGGTTTACCATTGAATATCTTTAACCTGTCATGACTGCTGCAAGATCTTTTTCTTCATTTGAATCGCCATTGGTAATGGTTCTTTCTGAGCCCAGGTTGCATCAGTTTATTGATGATCTGGCCCGCCGAAAAGAGGAATTGGAAAGCAGACCCGGCAAGCAGCAGACGCTGACTTTTTCAAGGAGTTATCTTGAGCAGGTTCGTCAGGCGTTCAGAACCCAGATTCTGAAGGGTGAAAACAATCTGCATCAGTTGGCTCACCTGCTGTCCTCGTGTTTCTTCTACAATGAGTTTGAACTTCACAGCAATGTAATTGGCGTTCTGCCGGGTGGTGAACGCCCGTTTATGATCAGGGAACGGATTTTACGTCAGGATTTGCTCTCCTTGACCGATCTCGATCTAGGCAACCAGATGATTGGAAATTTCAGGTATCAGCACCAGGGAGAATGGAAAAGCCTGGTCCTGTCAGCCAATTTTGTTGAGTACATCCCCTCAGGTAAAACCCTGTTCAATATCAACCGGATTACCAGCCGGGTGAAAGCAGAAGAGGAAATCTGGAACAAGGTGACTGATGAACTCTTTCACATTGACCAGTTGATCCGCCGGGATAAGCAGCTCAGACAATACAGCAAGTACGTGAAGGACGTGTTTGGTGTGAAAGTGGTGTGTGAATCTGATCGGGATTGCAAGGTGGTTCAGGAAGTACTTGAACAGGATGGTCTTACCCAGATTTCCTGGCTGAGCAGAGTCAGACATCAGGGCCGGAAGGTTAGTCCGGTCAAATTTATCGAAACGAAGGATTACCTGTTCTGTCCGCCGGAAGCCATGAAAAAGACCGGTTGGAAAGCCATTAAGTCGGTGGTGAAATGGAATGACCACCTGTTCGAGATTCAGTTTCAGCCGTTGAGTAATTACTACCTGGAACTGGATCACATGGCTGAACCCAGTCACCGATCATTTAAACTGAACCGCGATCAGATGCGGGAAGAGCTGTCCCGTCACTTACCCTTTTACGGATTTTTCAGGGATCTGCTCAGAATGGTGTTCATGGAGAAGGTGATGGAATTTGATCATCCGGTGGCGCGGGTGATTCTTACCGACTAACCGGATCGGCCAGATATCCTGCCACCTGTCTGGCAATGGACTGTCCGAATTGCCGCACGGCTTCCTCCCTTGACGTCCCTGCCGATTTTCCTGCTGCAGAAAAGGTGAATACAACCTCACCATTTTCATTCAAACCGGTTCCTTCCACCCGTCCCCGTAATTTCAGATCCGGTCCATCCTGCTGAAAAGTGAGTCCCTGCAAACGGATATTCAGAAAGAGAGTGTCTGATGAGGCAGTATTCCACAACCAACCAGAAACCCGTTGGCGTATGGCTGGTTCAAATCCGGAAAAAATCAGCTGATCCACACCATCCGGTATGCCGGCGGTGGAATCGGTAGAAGTTTGAAAGGACGTCCGGATGGAATAGTACCTCCGGTCTGCTTCATAACGATCGCTTACTGCTTCCAGATTGGTTTCCGGAGCAGGAACCCCGATTACATCTAAGTACCGGGCAAACAACCGTGCATCTTCCCGTTTACGTTCAGATCGGTAACCCGCCATCAGGCGTTTCCACGGATCATCGCCAGCTGCAGAAAAATCGCGGTCGGTATTGGCAGCGATGGTCTCAATCCGCCCGGTTAAATCTTCTGCAAATTCGGTGAGATCAAGGGTGGCCCTGATCACCGTTTGTCCGTTTGAAGTACCGGGCTCTGAGTAACGGACTCCAGTCAGCCGGTTCTGGGTCGATTGAAAGATGGTTTCTGACCATGCATCGGTTCGTTCCACAGTGGTCTCATTGCCAGTGGTGGTTTCCGTGAAATCGGTCTTGAGCATGCTGCGTGAGGAAATTTTTACTTCGAACCAGGAGGAGAGTTCACGCAGCGCCTGCCGTTTGGCCATCTCGGGGGTTGATCCGGTGCCGGTTCCGGTCAGAATCTGACCGGATCGCTGAACACCTGCAGTGATGACATCGGTTTTGGCGGTTTTAGTGTTGTCGGTACTCCCGCAGCCAATGAGCAGAAGCAGCGAAACGCTGATGATTCCCGTTTTTACCATTGCCATTTATCCTGTTCAATGAACTTTTTAATTTTTTTCTGTCCGGTCCAGACGATTTCCCCGGTTTCGATGTCAACGGCTTCAAGATCCATCTGGTAGAAAATCACCGTTTTTCCTTCAAAACGGTCCGGAACGGAGGACAATTGACCTTGTAACATCACATCAGCTCCGGTTTCGGCGGCCATTTCCTTCACCGTTTCCTCCCGGGCAAATTCCTGCTGATCGCGTTTCTCATCGCGCAGTTCTTTCCGTTGAGGTTTGGATGCAATGAATTTTGCTTTGCCCGATTCGACGATGGCCTTCTGAAGATCTTTGATAAACACAGACACATCGATGTGTTCAGAGGTTTTGTTCCGGATGTTTCCAACCGTCACAACAGGGATTTTTCCCGAAAAATCGGCCTGCTCCAGCCAGGCAGAGGCAAATACATCATTAATCAGAGCATCGGCAACCAACCGGGAGTCGGAATCATTCCACCGGCCAGAAAGGTCGATGGTTTTTTCAACCTCCACACGTGAGACCGTTCGTTGGGCAGGTTCGGTGGATGAGCATCCCACGAGGACCATGGTCATCAGTGCAAGAGGAAAAGTGGTAAGGGGGTTCATACGTCACTCCATGAGCAGTTTCTGATCCGGTTTACGACCGCCGGCGTGAAAAAGTTACCGGATGTCCTATTTTTGTCGGGTATGAAAACATCGCATATTTTAACGGGAACATCAACCGGGATTGGCAAAACACTCGCTTCTGCTATCCTGATGGCAGGAACCAGCGCAAGGTACTGGAAACCGGTTCAGAGTGGCATCACCGAGGGCTCAGACACCGATTTTGTTAAACAGGTGACGGGTCTTCCCGATGACCGGTTTTTTCCGGAGGCCGTCCGGCTGACTCAGCCATTGTCTCCGCATCTGGCCGCCGATCTGGATGGGGTTTCTCTCGATCAGGATTTGCTTCTTCAGGTCCCTCATTCTTCAGAACCGCTTCTTATTGAAGGGGCCGGCGGGCTGATGGTTCCGCTTACCTGGTCCTGGCTCCAGATCGACTATTTTGCCGAACTGGGATTCCCGGTCATACTGGTCACCAGCACACAATTGGGGACCATCAATCACACCCTTCTGTCACTTGAGGCCCTCAGACACCGTCATATTCCTGTTGCGGGCCTCATTCTGAATGGTGAGTGGAACGATGGCAATGACCGGTCCCTTCGTCATTTCGGAGAGGTACCCGTTCTTGGTTGGATTCCCCCGCTTGCCGGACCCTTCACGCCAACACTCCTGACTTCGGTTTTCAGGCAACATTTCGATCTGAACTGGTTTGGTGCTGAATGAACTGGCTGGCACAAAGCAAGGCACACGTCTGGCATCCTTTCACCCAGATGAAAACGGCGCCCGATCCGTTACCGGTTAAATCCGCAAAGGACGAATTTCTTTACCTGGAAGATGGCCGCACCCTGATTGATGGGATTTCTTCCTGGTGGGTGACTTTGCATGGTCACAGTTATGAACCCCTGGTCAGGGCCCTTCAAAACCAGGCCACCCTGCTGGATCAGGTCATTTTTGCCGGATTTACCCATGAACCTGCCGCCCGTCTGGCTGCCCGGCTGTCGGCACTTTGGAACCATCAGCTCCCTCGGGTTTTCTATTCTGATAATGGCAGCACCGCGGTTGAAGTGGCCCTTAAATTGTCGGTCCAGAGCCGTATCAACCGGGGAGAATCAGATCGGACAGGCATCGTGGCTCTCGAAAATGCCTATCATGGTGATACCCTCGGTGCCATGTCGGCCGGAGACCGCGGCCCCTTCACGGTGGCATACGGGTCTATGTTGTTTGATGTGTACCGGATTCCTTCACCGGCCGGTTTGACTGGTCCTGTCTCGGATGAAACGGGAAAAGCAAGTCTGGATGCTCTCAGTGTCCTTCTGGACCGGCATGGTAAGACCATCAGTGCGGTAATCGTTGAACCAGCCGTTCAGGGAGCCGGAGGAATGCGCATGTGGCCTGCGGGAATTCTGAAAACCTTCAGAGAAATAACCGCCAGACACGGGGTTCATCTTATCGCCGATGAAGTGATGACCGGTTTTGGCCGGACCGGTTCCCTCTTCGCCTGCCAGGCAGAGTCGGTGGTTCCTGATCTGCTGTGCCTGTCAAAGGGGATTACCGGCGGAATGATGCCTTTATCGGTCACCATGGCCTCTCAGGACATTTATGACGCTTTTCTGAGCGAGGACCGGTACAAAACCTTTTTTCACGGACATTCGTACACGGCCAATCCGATGGCCTGTGCCATTGCAAATGCCTCACTGGATGTCTTTGAAACTGAACCGGTGATGGATCGGGTTTCAGCCATCGGAAAGGCTCATCAGAACCGGTTTGCCGATTTCAGAATGCTGAAAAATGTCACGGATGTCCGACAAAGGGGCACCATCCTTGCCGTGGAACTGGATACCAGCGATGCGGGGTATTTTTCAGGGTCAGGACCGAAACTATACCAGCATTTTCTGGAAGCGGGAGCACTGATCCGACCATTGGGGTCGGTTGTGTACCTGTTGCCGCCTTTTTGCATTTCACCAGCCAGTCTTGACCGCTTGCATACGGTCATGCTGGATCATTTATCGGATCTGAACAGACAACCATAACTGATCCGACCGGTTTTTTTCCGATATTTACTGGACTGAATGGAAGGTAAAGATTGAGACATCTCCTGATTGCCCTGTTCTTCCTGTTTCCGGCACTGACCGGCAGGTCACAGCCAGGCATACAATCCCAGAACGACTCTCTGTTACTTGCTGCTGGTATCACCGTTCTCGATACCACAGCGGTCAGAACCTTGTCGCAAAAATGCTGGGAACTCAGAAATACCGATGTGAACACGGCTACCGTCTATGGGAAGCTGGCCATAGACATTGCCCGTCGTATCGGATTCCGTGCAGGTCTTGCCCAGGCCCTGAATCTGACCGGTGTTGTTTACAGGAATCGGGAAAACTATCCGAAGGCGCTCGAGTTGCTTCTCGAGGCAAAAACCATTGCTCAGGAAGATTCCATCCTCACCGAATTGGGTTACGCCTATAACAACATTGGTGAAATTTACCGCTACGAGAAAAACTACAACGAATCCATCCGTCACATCGACAGGGCCCTGGCCATTTTCTCCCGTCTGAATAATCTGACCGGCATGGGATATGCCACCATTCGTCTTGGCGAAGTTTCGGTCGATGCAGGATTGTATGAACAGGCAATGGCCTATTATGAACATTCCGCCCAGATCAGAAAACAAATGGGAGATGAGCGTAATTACTCGGTTGTATTGAATCGGGAAGGCGAACTGAACCTGCTCATGGGAAAATATGATCAGGCCATGGAGTCTCTCCGTGCAGCACTCGAAATCAGAGCACGGTTACAGGATCACCGCGGAAGAGCCGAAACACTGACCACCATCGGATCGGTCTATCTGAAACAGGGAAACTACCCGAAAGCCATTGAATATGCCTCTGACGGATTGGCTGTTGCCCGTCAGGTAAACTCCTACCTGCGCATTTACACAGCAAGTGAAATTTTAACCCGTGCCTATGCTTTATCGGGTAATTACCGCCAGGCATGGGAAATGCAGAAGGTGTTTATCCAATACAAGGATTCGGTCTTCTCTCTTGAAAAAAGCAGGCAAATCCGCACCATTATCGAAAACACCACCGAAAGGGAACAGCAGGCACGAATCGAAGCACTCGAACGGGAGACCCTGCTTCAGGAAGAGGAGTCCAAACGTAAAAACCTGGTACTTATCATCGCCATTGCAGCCTTTTCGGTTTCCACTCTGATGGCCATTTTTCTGTTCAAGGCTTACCGTGATAAACGGACCGCCTTTGACCTGATGGAAGCCAAAAATGAGGAAATCAGAAAACAACGGGATGAAATTACCTTTCAGGCAGAAAGCCTGACCGCAGCCAATCAGCTCATTCAGGAATCGAATCAGCAGTTGTCCCACATCAATCAGGCATTGATTACAGAAATAAATGAACGGAAACAAATTGAAATGGCCCTGCTTGAGGCTAAACAAGTGGCCGAGGCAGCCACACGGGCCAAAAGCCGTTTCATTTCCACCATGAGTCATGAGATCAGAACTCCCATGAATGCGGTTATCGGGATTACCGATTGGTTACTGCAGGATCAGCCCAAACCAGAACAGACCGAATACCTTCAATCACTCAAATTTGCCGCCAATAACCTGATGGCCATTCTGAGTGATATTCTTGATTTCAGTAAGATTGAAGCAGGTAAACTCGATATTGAATCGGTTCCCTTCAGTTTATCTCATCTCTGTCAGAACCTGGTAAATACCTACCGTACTGAAGCCTCCCGGAAAGGGTTGTTGTTTACTTACGAGGCAGTTGGTCCGTTACCAGACCGTTTGTTGGGTGATCCGGTCCGAATGGGACAGGTGCTTACCAATCTCATCAGCAACGCCATCAAATTCACCCGGTCCGGTGCGGTTCAATTACGTTTGACACCTGCAAAACCGGCTTCCAACGGATCCGTTCAGGTATTGTTCGAGGTCATTGATTCCGGAATTGGAATACCTCCCGAACAACAGATCCGGATTTTCGAAAGTTTTACTCAAGCCAGTTCTGCCACAACACGTGAATTTGGAGGAACCGGTCTTGGACTGTCAATTGTGCAGAAACTGATCAACCTGATGGGTGGTCAGATCCGTGTTAAAAGTGAACCCGGCATCGGAAGTACTTTTTATTTCACGCTGACCTTCCGGCCTGCCTCTGAAATGAAAGATGCATCCGATTCCGAGGTACCTACCCAGATCGACTGCCTGGTTGGTAAACGGGTGCTGCTGGTAGATGACAATCACCTGAATATTAAAATGGCCAGCCGGTTCCTGACCAGGTGGGGAATGGAAGTCGATACGGCCGATAATGGGGAAGTTGCTGTGGAGAAAGCCACCAAAACCCGGTATGATGTCATTCTGATGGATATTCAGATGCCGGTGATGGATGGATTGACAGCCTCCCGGAAAATCAGAATGGAACGGCCCGACCAGCCCATCTTTGCACTCACAGCTGATGCCATGGAAGAAAACCGTGAGCAGGTTTTTAATGAAGGTCTTAATGGTCTGATTATAAAACCGTTTAAATCGGAAGACCTCCGGTCAAAACTGGAACGGTTGTTCCCTTCCGATCCTGCCTGAGAAAACTACCATTATAATTTCAAAAAATCATATGTCTGGATTTTTTAAGAACCTTTTTTCTGGAATTTCCTTCGGGAAACAAATGGATATGGTCTCTATTGTATTTTTCCTGAAGGAAAGAAGGACGATTGATTTATCAATTATTGAAAATGCATGTGACTCTGCATTCAGAAATAAATTCCTACCAAAAAATGAAACCAATTTTGTTGTTGACGGAAGTAAAGAAACTGAACGAACAGACGAAATTGATAAAATACTGATTAAATCTGTGATTCCGGAAAACTCCGGATTATTTTTAATAACCATTGGAAATGGAAAGTACTCCCAAACACCACCGAGTAAAATTGTTCTTGATAATACTCTGATTGGCAATAAAGGAGACATTGAACACAATCAATATATACTTTTTGACCTGATTGGTGAAATTGGCTCAAAAGCAGATGCATTCAGATTTATTGGTAAAGTTGGATCCTTTTTATCAAAAGAATTAAACCCCGGAATAATATACCTGCCGAATCTATCGAGATTTTATTCTGTAAATGAAAGCACCCTTGAAAAACTTAATTCCAGATACGTTATTGACGAGTTATTAAAAAATTGAATTTATAATTCCAGTAAACGAGAAAGAGGATGTTGATGCGGTTTGAAGACAAACTGGAAACGATATTACCCCGTGTAACCAACCCCGGCCGGTATATCGGCGGGGAAGCCAACCTGATTAAAAAGGATCCTGAAAAAATTCTGGCCTCCATGGCTTTGGTATTTCCCGACGTCTATGAAATCGGCATGTCACACAACGGGACCAAAGTCCTCTATCACCTGATCAACCGGGAATCAGATCTGGCTGCAGAACGGGCCTTTGCCCCCTGGCCCGATATGGTGGCCGAAATGAAAGCCAACGACATACCTCTGTATTCCCTGGAAAGTTACCGTCCGATACGGGATTTTTCGGCCATCGGACTTTCGCTTCAGACCGAACTGAACTATACCAACATACCTTTTTTACTTGAGTTGGCTGGTCTGAAGGCATTTTCACGAGATCGATCAGGGGCAGATCCGTTTATCATCGGTGGAGGTCCCTGCATGGCCAACCCGGAACCAGTGGCCGATTTTTACGATCTGTTTGTTATTGGTGACGGAGAAATTCTTGCAGTACAGATTTTGCGGATGATCGGTGAAGGAAGGCGGGCTGGTTTATCTAAACTGCAAATACTTGAAAATCTGGCTGGTTTAAAAGGAGTCTATGTCCCTGTTTTGCTGCCAATGCGTCCCAATTCCTTTGGTGAACTGGTTCCCGATACCGATTCGGCCAGGGGGGCTTATCATGGGTCAAAGGGAATAAAACGCCACTGGGTCGATGTGTTGAACAAGGAAGATTACCCGGTTAAGAACGTGGTTCCCAATATGAATCTGGTTCATGACCGGTTTTCGGTAGAAGTCATGCGCGGCTGTACACAGGGTTGCCGCTTCTGCCAGGCTGGATACTGGTACCGCCCGAACCGTGAACTGGCCGCCGATGATGTGATCGATCTGGCCCGAACCGGGATCGAACAAACCGGCGAGCGGACTCTTGGATTGTTGTCGCTTTCAACAGCTGATTACGGACAGGCCGAAGCGGTGACCAATTTTCTGCTGCAGGATCCTGGTTTCGAAGGTGTGGACTTGTCACTTCCTTCGCTGAGGGCAAACAGTTTTGGTCAGAAACTGGCTCAGAAAGTCGGGGCCATGACCAATGCCCATTCGGCAACCTTTGCGCCCGAAACCGGAAGCGAACGCATCAGAAAGATCATCAACAAAACCATTTCCGATCAGGACATGATCGAAGCGGCAGACAGTGTGTTCCGCAACGGCTATCACAACATCAAATTGTACACAATGGTCGGGCTTCCCACCGAAAATCTCGATGACATGAAGGCGTTTTGCGGCCTGATTGATTCACTCGTTGCGGTGGGTAAAAAATATGGTCATGGTAACACCATCCATCCCAACATCGGAATTTTTGTTCCGAAATCATTTACACCTTTTCAATGGACCGGTTTCATGGAAAAGGAAAAAGTCATGGCACACATCAATTATGTGCGTGATCATTTCCGTGGAAACCGGAATGTCCGTGTAACCTGGTCCGATTGGGAACTGGCACAGGTTGAAGCGTTTTACTCCCGCGGTGACCGCCGCTTATCGGGAATGATTTATGAAGCCTGTCAGCGCGGGATGATCTTCGAGTCATTTTCTGAATACTTTAATTATTCAGGATGGCAGGAAATCTGGCACAAGAACGGATATGATATCGGGTCGACTTTCCGCTGGCGCGAATTGGATGAAGTATTTCCATGGGATTTCATTCATGCCGGTACGTCTAAAAGTTACCTGAAAGCAGAGTTTAAAAAAGCATTTAAGGAAGATTCAGACCCAGTTCCCGACTGTAAATGGGGAGACTGCCAGCATTGCGGTATACCGGGAAATTATGAGGATATAAAATTATCAGAAAAACCGGTGGTTCATTCGGCGCCAGATCTGACGGTTGAGCAGGTTCGTGAACTGGTTGAAACGCGGAAAAAACAGCAGCACACCATTTATCATTACCGCATCGTTTTCAGAAAAACCGGACTCTCGAAATTCCTGGCTCATCATGTGACCATCGAAATTTTTGAAAAGGCACTTCGCCGGATGAAAATCCGGTTTCAGTTTACTCAGGGATTTAATCAGCGGCCGGTGATTAAGAACATGGGTGCGCTTCCGCTCGGGATGGAATCCAACTGCGAGCTTTTCATCATTCAGCTCAGGGATCCGTTGCCCGGTGACCTGTTCCAGGTGGCAAAGGACATGTCGGAGAAACTGCCTGCCGGGATGGATGTTCTTTCCATTGAGCAGGTTCCCAACTCGCGGGTACCAACTATTTCCTCGTGTATGTACCGGCTGATTCTGCCCGACCATGAAACCATTTCACCCTCAGACATTCTGGCATCGTGGAATCGGTCAGACTGGAATCCAACCGTCGTGAACCGCGAGAAAACAATTGATATCCGGCAGGAAATAATAACCTTGCAGACCGATGACAAAGACCTGTGGCTGACCCTGCGGACCAATGGGTCGGGGGCCACCATCAGCCCCTATGCCATTCTGGCCGGACTTACCGGTCGGGCAACGGCAGATACCCGACTCTGGAAGGTCGTGAAGGAACGAATGACCATCGAAGGACCTGAACCGGTGCCTGTGTGAGCGGATCGGTTTTGATCAGGTTCCGATCAGGTATTGCAGCTTAATAAAAAATTGACGGTTCTGAATCCGCGGATCGGTCGAAAATGGATCAGGTGACCAGTTACTTGTCATCCCGGCATAAAAGACTGAAAATGGATTCATTTTGTAGCTTACCAGTGGCTCAAGCGAATAAGCATCGCTGAATTCATCATACTGTGCAATCAGTCTTGCGGACAGCTCACGGGTGAATTGGTATTTCATCCGCATTCTGAAAATATATCCTTCATAAAATTCTTCTCCGGTTTCTTTGTCCTCCAACTGGAAGTAATCAACTCCCGGTTCGATAACCAACTGGTCGGTGGGCCGGAATGACAACCAGTATCCGGCACTGCCACCCAGACCATAGGTTTGCTGCCGTCTGGCAATCTGCGTACCATAATTACCATAGAAATTAATGGTCATCCAGGAAAGGGCACTGGAACCAGCATTGATAAATACACGGTTAATTTGCGAATAGTAACGGTCCCGGAAACGTTCATTGTTTATCAGGTACTGCACATTGAACCAGTTCTGATTGGTAAGATCCACATTGACCTGAAACCGCAGGAATTCATCCTTGCTGACTCCATCCATATTCAGGTTCTGACCAATCACAAAACCTGGGCGGATCTGATTGATTCCCTTGATTTCCGGATAAAAATTGTATCCATTCCAGAACCAGTATTCCTGAATATTGTTCTGATTGATGAATCCGTTATCTGCCCTGAATGTGCCGGTGACGGCACTGGCCTGCGTTTCGAAATTATAGGTATCGGTGTAACGGTCCAACCGGATGAGAGCTCCCCATCCGTTGTAAGACTCCCCATCAAAGCCGGCGGTATAACCATCGAAGGTGCGGTGCGATATCTGATCCGACAGCACAGAATCGTTGGGTTCAGAAGTGTGACTGACCAGAAACTGTCCCGTCACATTAAAACTATCCCCGAAACGATAATTGCCATCTACTCCTCCTACTGTGTTGGTTCCTTCATTTGAATACCGGCGATCGGTAATGATGGCACCTACCGATGAATTATTTCCCATGGAATACCGGATCCGGCCGATATTTGACCAGCTTTCCCCATCCTGAACGATATCGGAGCGTTCCTCACCTGAGATCAGAATCGGTGTGAACTCGTCGCGGGCGATTAAGTAGACATAGCTGAGGTTTTCGGTGCGTCCGGTCAGTTTGGCTGCCACATCAGGCGCATTGATCCGGCGGGTGTACACCACATTACTGGGTGACTGAAACAGATCGCTTCCCTCCTGAAAAAAGGGACGGCGTTCTTCATAAAACAACGCAAAATTGGAGTTGACATCAATCTGTGCAGCATCCGATTCAATCTGGCTGAAATCGGGGTTCAGGGTCAGCTCGGTAACCAGTTCCGGACTTACCTGATATTTGGCACTTAATCCTACCTCTCCAAGGACCGGACCTGGTTCCATATTACCGGCCGACTCACGTTCTGAACTTTGATTTACAACCAGGTAGGGAAGTACGTCGATCGTAGAGGGACGGGAGATACCCGTAATTCCGCGAACGGTACCAAATTGGCATGGGAAGCAGGAATTATCCCGGTTGATGGCTGCCCAGGAGTATCGTTTACGATCACTGGATTTATGATCACGCCAGAAGGTCATTTTCCAGATTTGTTCGTCAGCATCGGGGAACCGGAGATTCGAAAATGGTATGGCTATTTCAACCTGATAACCGGTTGGTGTGACCTGTCCTTCCGATTGGAAAATAAAATCGGCACCAATGTCTTCTCCCTGATTGGAAGCAACCAGATCGCCTTGTACTCCCAGCGGATTGACGAAGATCTCATAATACCAATTGGCCGTTCCGTAAGTATCCAGCAGGATGCCCACATAATCGTCATTCCAGATTTCATCGCGGTCTCTCAGGCTGGCTCTGAGTTCCTGAGGATCTCCTTCTGCCCGGATGGCAATATAGAGGTAGGACTCATCGAAGGTCATCATAGCCTCGGTGGTTACCGGCGGCTTAACCAGGCTTTGGGGCCAGTGCTGGGTGAACTGATCGGAACGTGCTGCTGATTTCCAGCCTTCATCAGTCAGGTCTCCATCAATGATGATCGAACCGGTTCTTGGTGACAAGGTCATCTCTGGATTGAATACAGGCACAAACGGGGTGCCTTCTCCTGATGGGTTTTCGCCTCCCTGATCCGGCATCAGAGTCGTCAGAAAAGTGGTCAGAATCAGGATGGTCAGCATAAAGTTGGCTCCGTCTAGGTCAGGTTACTGTCCGGTTTTACGGAGATTTCGCGGAAGAGTTTCATGACTCTAATCCGAAATTAACGGTACCAATCATTCCTTTTTCCTAATTTGGTTTTCGGACAAAATGATCAGGAATTGTCCTGAGCAGTCCGGAAATCAATACAGAAAAGGAGACCTCATGCCAACCCTCCCGGGAAAAATCCCGCCTCCATCCGATGACAAACGGTGGGCTCTGGTGGTTTCGACCATGAAACGGCATGGTTATGCCACCAACGCCATGATTGAGACGCTGCATACCGTTCAGGAGTCCTTTGGATACCTTGATGATGATGCGCTTCGTTTTGTAGCCAAATCGCTCCGGATCCCGCTCAGCAAAGTCTATGGAGTGGCTACTTTCTATCACTTTTTCACACTGAAACCACAGGGCAAACACACCTGTACCGTTTGTATGGGAACGGCCTGCTACATCAAGGGTGCCGGTGAGATTATCAAGGCAGTTGGTGAAACACATCAGGTTCATCCGGGAGAAACCACCAGGGATGGTGAATTGTCACTGGTAACCGCCCGTTGTCTCGGGGCATGCGGACTGGCACCAGCCGTCGTGTTCGATGGAGAAGTGCTGGGCAAACTGACACCTGAAGATACCCTGGCCAAAGTTGCCAAATGGAGGAAGCCATGACGCATGAAGAATTACTTCTGATCAAGAAACTGGAGCTTGAAGAGCAGGCTCACCATAAAAAATGCCTGAAGGTCTGTGTGGCAGCCGGATGTGTGTCACAAAACTCTGAACAGGTAAAAGAGTCTCTTGAAAAGGAATTGAAATCCCGCCGGTTGGAAGATGAATACCATGTAAAAGGAGTGGGTTGTCTGGGCCTTTGTGCAGCTGGTCCGCTGGTTGCCATCGATGAAGACAAACGGATGCTCAAAGAGATCAATCCGGAAGATGCCGTTCACGTGGTGGATCAGCTGAAAAAACCGGGGACCAGTAAAAAGGAATGCCCGACCAGCATGCCTTTCTTCCAGCGTCAGCAAAAAATTGTGTTGGAAAATTGCGGAAAAATCGACCCGGAACGGATTGAAGAATACATCGCGGTGGATGGATATGAAGGTCTGTATAAAGTCCTTCATGACATGAATCCGAATGAAGTGGTTCAGGAACTCATTGCCAGCGGGCTGAGAGGACGTGGCGGTGGAGGGTACCCGACCGGATTGAAGTGGAGTACCGTTGCCAAAACACAAAGTGTGAAAAAGTATGTCATCTGCAATGCAGATGAAGGAGATCCCGGAGCCTTTATGGACCGGGCTGTATTGGAAAGCGATCCTCACCGCATTCTGGAAGGCATGGCCATCGCTGCCTACGCCATTGGTGCCGACGAGGGGTTTATTTACGTCCGTGCTGAATACCCGCTTGCCATTAAACGTCTGAAAAATGCCATCAAACAGGCTGAAAGGAAGGGACTGCTTGGTACCAACATTTTCGGTACCCCGTTTTCCTTCAGCATCAGCATCCGGCTGGGAGCAGGTGCCTTTGTCTGTGGTGAAGAAACCGCATTGATTGCTTCCATTGAAGGTGGAAGAGGGACTCCGCGTCCGCGTCCGCCGTACCCGGCCGAATCGGGTCTGTGGGGAAAGCCAACCCTGATTAACAACGTGGAAACTCTGGCCAATATTGCGCCGATCATCCGGAAAGGGGCCGATTGGTATTCTTCCATCGGGACAGAAACCAGCAAGGGAACCAAGGTTTTTGCGCTCGCTGGTCAGATTGAAAACACCGGTCTTATCGAAGTTCCGATGGGAATTACACTGCGAGACATCATTTTCGAAATCGGTGGTGGTATCCCCAATGGAAAAGCCTTCAAGGCTGTTCAAACCGGTGGACCTTCGGGTGGTTGCATTCCGGCAGACCATCTAGATACTGCAGTAGATTATGAATCTCTGACCCGACTGGGGTCGATCATGGGATCGGGAGGAATGATTCTGATTGATGAAACCAGCGACATGGTTGAAGTTGCCAGATACTTCATGGAATTCTGCATGTCAGAGTCCTGCGGAAAATGCGTTCCGTGCCGTGTGGGTACTGCTCAGATCTATGATCTCCTGTCGAAAATTTCGGGTGGTGAAGCTGTTGATCAGGATTTATCACTGCTGGAAGACCTGTGCGATGTGGTGAAAAACACCAGTCTGTGCGGATTGGGGCAATCGGCTCCGAATCCGGTTCTGAGTACCCTGAAGTATTTCAGGAAGGAATATCTGACAAAAATCCAGCAGCCAGAAGCGGCTCACTGACGGAGGTAACTATGCCAAACGGATCCAACATCAAAGTAAAAACACTTAAAATTGATGGAAAAGACGTCAGTGCCCGCGAAGACCAGACCATTCTGGATGTCTGCAAGGAAAACGGTGTCTTTATTCCAACTCTGTGTCATTTGGAAGGGTTATCGAACATCGGTGCATGCCGGTTGTGTATGGTCGAGGTGGAAGGAAGTAAGAAGTTGTTTCCTTCCTGTACCACAGCCATAACGGAAGGCATGTCGGTGATTACCCAGACCGACCGGCTGAAACACTACCGGAAAATGATACTGGAACTGATTTTTGCAGAGCGGAATCATACCTGCTCGGTGTGTGTCTCGAACAGTCATTGCGATCTTCAGTATCTGGGCCAGAAGATGGGAATCGATCATGTGCGGGTTCCTTACCGGTTCCCGAAACAATCGGTCGATGCCTCTCATCCTTACTTTCAGCTTGATCATAACCGGTGCATTCTTTGTACCCGTTGTGTGCGGGTTTGCGAGGAAATTGAAGGAGCTCACGTCTGGGATGTCTCTGGACGTGGAATCAATGCCAAAGTCATCACCGATCTGAATCAGCCATGGGGTACTTCTGAAACCTGCACCACCTGCGGAAAATGTGTGAATGTCTGCCCGACCGGTGCACTGAGTGACAAAGGCCGCTCGGTGGCTGAAATGACCAAACGCCGTGAATTTGTGGCCCTTCTGGCTAACCGGAGAAAGGAAAAAGTATGAAAGTGAAAATTGCAACCGTGTGGCTGGATGGATGCTCGGGCTGCCACATGTCATTCCTCGATATGGATGAGCGGATTCTGTCCATTGCCGACAAAATTGAGTTGGTTTACAGTCCGCTGGTCGATCATAAAACCTTTCCGGACATGGTGGATGTCACCATCGTGGAAGGGGCTGTGGCAAGCACCGACGATCTGGCTAAGATTAAAAAAATCAGGGCCCATTCTAAGATTCTCATTGCTCTTGGTGATTGTGCTGTCAATGCCAATGTTCCCAGCATGAGAAATCCGATTCCGGTGGATGAGATCATTAACCGGGCTTATGTCGAAAATGCCCTGATCAACAAGGACATGCCGGTTCATCCCGCTTTACCGCCGCTGCTGAAACGGGTGATGCCTGTACATGAAGTGGTGAAGGTGGACCTGTTTATTCAGGGTTGCCCGCCCAAAAATGACACGATCTTCTTTGCCATTGCCGAACTGCTTGAAGGCCGTGTTCCAGATTTAACGACCATGACCCGGTTCGGAGCCTGAGGAGACACCATGAAAACGATCAGTATCGACCCCGTAACCCGGATTGAAGGCCATGCCCGGATTTCGCTATATGTTGATGACAATGGCCACATCAAGGATGCGCAATTTCATGTGACACAACTGAGAGGTTTTGAAAAACTGTCAGAAGGACGTCCATTTACCGAAATGCCATCCCTCATGGCACGTATCTGCGGTATTTGCCCGGTAAGTCACCTGATGGCCTCGGCAAAAGCCTGTGACAATCTGCTGGCAGTGAAGGTCCCGAGAACCGGGCACCAGCTGCGCCGTGTGATGAATATGGGCCAGATTATTCAGTCGCATGCACTCAGCTTTTTCCACCTGTCATCGCCAGACCTGCTCTTTGGAATGGATGCAGACCCTTCATTGCGGAATATCCTCGGTGTGGCAGCACACCGGCCAGACCTGGCCAAGGATGGGATCCGGCTTCGTCAGATCGGTCAGGAAATGATTGAACTGCTGGGTGGAAAACGAATTCACCCGTCATGGGTGGTACCGGGCGGGGTGAATGCACCTCTGACCAAAGAACACCGCGATATCATGCTGGCCTGGGTACCTGAAATAGTTGACATTACCCGCCGGACGATTGATTGGTTCCGTCCGATGATCGGTCAGTTTGGAGAAGAAATTGAAACCTTTGCCAATTTCCCCACCCTGTTTGTGGGACTGGTTACCGAGAATGGAGAACTGGAGTATTACGATGGTAAACTTCGGTTCATGGATGCGGCGGGTAATATCGTGGCCGACATGGTTGATCCTGCCCGGTACATGGATTATATCGCTGAAAAATCAGAATCCTACAGTTATCTGAAATCGGCCTATTACAAACCCATGGGTTACCCGGGTGGCATCTACCGCGTGGGTCCGCTGGCCCGGCTGAATATTTCAGATTCAACCGGAACACCAATGGCTGATGAGGAACTGAAAGCCTTCCGCTCTCTGCAGAAAGGACCGGTTTCCAGTTCATTCCATTACCACTATGCACGTCTGATCGAAATCCTGAATTGTGCCGAGCGGATTAAGGAAATTCTCAGTGAACCGGATATCCTGTCTCCTCACGTCAGAGCCATTGCCAATCCGAACTCCTTCGAAGGAGTGGGTGTGAGTGAAGCACCACGTGGCACGCTTTTCCATCACTACCGGATCAATGAGAACGGACTCATGACCTGGGCCAATCTGATCATTGCCACAGGTAACAACAACATGGCGATGAATCGGGGAATCCTGCAGGTATCACGTCATTTTATTGACGGAAAGGAGCCAACTGAGGGCTTGCTGAACCGGGTTGAAGCAGTTATCAGAACATTTGATCCCTGCCTGAGCTGTTCCACCCATGCCATTGGTCAGATGCCCATGCAGATCGATGTGAAGCAAACCGATGGAACCATCATCAAAACCCTGAAGCGCGGATGAAGGCTTCCACTCTGATTCTCTGTATCGGAAACCCACTCCGGGGCGATGATGCCCTGGGGTGGGTGGTTTCCTCACATCTGGATCACCTGTCCGATGTTTCGGTAATCAGGGCGCACCAGATATTACCTGAGCATTCGTTGCTTGCTTCGACCGTTAAACAGGTTATTCTGGTCGATGCCTCGGTGGCTGTGGCACCAGGAGAGTTGTCCGTTTCACGACTTGAACCGGGCACATCCTCGCACAAAGCAATGGGACATGAATTTAATCCGGATGACTTTCTGGCCATGATCCGTCTGTACTCCAAACAACCTCCGGTACTCTGGCAGGTATCGGTGGGGGCGGTTCATTTCAATCTGGGTCAGGGACTTTCAGAAGCAGTGACCCAACGGTTAAAAGATGTGGTGGGTCAGATTCAGAAACTGATAACAGAAGAAACTGAAGAATGGACAAACACTCATGCATGTACCTGTTAATTCAATGACCGATCTTCTCGATAAGATCGAAGAAGTTGCAGAAGTTGAAGGTGCCAAACGGGTAAAACGGATAGCCGTCCGGTTTGGAGCCAACAGTTTCATTGATCCTGACAAATTCAGAACGTATTTTGGAGAGATTTCAACCGGATCGGTGGCCGAAGGTTGCCGCCTGTCTCTTCAGTTTGTCGAAACCGAAGACGATCCGTTTGAGAATAATATCCTGCTGGTCGGAGTGGACTGCGACTGAGGCCACCTCCCGGCAGACTGCCTGATGCAGACTTTAGTGGAGGCACCCATGAAACGTTTTTTTTCTGCCATCATCCTGGTGGCACTGGCTACCATTTGTTCTGCGCAAACAACAGAATCCTTTACCACGTACCTGACCTTGAAGCAGTCTGGTTTGAACGAGTCTACCTGGAACACCAATTGGTCGGCAGGTTTTCTGGTGCCTCTATACACAACTGAAAAATGGTCGGTTCAGACAGGGCTGGAATACCAACGACTGGTGATGGAAGGCCCGGTTTCCTTCTCTATACCTGCCATTTATGGTCTTGCACAGACTGAATCGGATCCCGGTCATGGCCTGATGCTTTATGTACAGTCAACATTCAGACACGCTGTCGGGATTGGGCATTTTCTGTTGCCGCTTTCTGCCGGAGTTCAATATCAACGGACAGGTGAAATCAGGATGATGGCTGTTGACGTTTCCAGGACACCCTATGATCCGACCCTTTTTGTCAGGGTTGGGACCCGTCGGTCAACAGACGTGTATGGACTTGCACTGGCTGCCGGTGTGGGGTATCAGTATCCGGTTACCGATTGGCTTGGGATTCAGGCTGGTGTACGTTTCACCTTGTTGCAATCGTTTCAGGAGTTATCAGGTAACTCCACAGAAATGCCAACCGGACCGGTAGCCGTGAATTATCTGTTTGGAATTACCTTTTAGTTCGAATCGGAAACCCAATCATCCGGGAAAAACATTGTACCGGATGATGCAGTAAAACGCCCGGATTCCATCCTTCCATCCGATTTTTTTCCCTTCCTCATAGCTGCGGCCAAAGTAGGAAATGCCCACTTCATAAATGCGGATTCCACGGATCTTACTGATTTTGGCAGTGACCTCCGGTTCAAAACCAAAGCGGTTTTCCCGCAGGCGGATAGATTGAATTTTCTCCCTTCGGAATACTTTATAACAGGTTTCCATGTCGGACAGATTCAGATTGGTGAACATGTTGGAAACAAAGGTCAGAAACTGGTTTCCAACATAATGCCAGAAATACAGCACCCGGTGGGCTGAACCACCCATGAATCTTGACCCATACACGACATCGGCATCGTCTGATAAAATAGGTGCAAGCAGGGAAGGATATTCCCGGGGATGGTATTCCAGATCGGCATCCTGAATGAGAATCAGGTCACCGGTGGCCTGGCTGATTCCGGTTCGGATAGCGGCCCCTTTTCCACGGTTTTTCTGATGAGTGAAAATCCGGATGGACCGATCATTCAGCGACGCCAGAATAACGGGCGTTTCATCGGTTGATGCATCATCCACCAGAATAATGTCCTTTTCCAGTCCACAGGTGTCGGCTGCACGAATTCTTTCAATAACCTGACGAATGGTTCGGGCCTCGTTGAAAACCGGTACGATGATGCTGATGGATGTCATTGGATGCTTTTCTGCATTTCAGTCACATGCAGAATCAGTACCAGCCACGCAAGCTGAACAGCATGGAGGGGTAACTGATACCGGTAATGAAACGGATGACCCCAGATACTGCCTCCAAGATAGATGATGGTGAAACCAGCCAGGGTTAGCATCAGCAGCCAGGGAAATTGATGGGCTGGAACCTGAAATCTGATTTTCACCAGATAAATCAGCGAAAAAATGAGCAGGCTCCAGGTGATCAGTGACACGACAGGAACAATCGGCCGGATGAGCTGACCATACCAGTCCATATTCACAGAAAAAGTTCGGGTATCAACGCCATAAACTTCACGGATTTTTTTTACCTGGGCAGATGGATTTGAGAAGCCACCTTCAACAACTCCCGGCCAGAATACATTCAGAATATTGGGCCACAGATAGTGCCTGAAAAACAATCCCGGATGATTCCAGATGAGGTAATCGGCATAGAGCCCCAGAATTTTACCAGTGAAAAGCCAGGTATAGGTATAATTTTTAATCGGATGGTTTTTCTGAATAAAATCCATCACTGTTTTTCCCGCATGAGCTGGATTCCAGATAAACTGTGTGGTCATTACCGATGTTTTGTTGTAGAATGAATCGGGTTTTGCCAGAATAAACTGGTGAAGGGGAATGAGAGCGGGCAGAATTCCCGGAAGACTATCCTGCCGGATATATGGAATGACAGACACCGCATTATTGGCCTTTGCCCAGTTACCAAACTCGGAATACGTTCTGATACGGAATCGTTCTTCCATGGCGGTTTCAGTCATTTGTATAGAAACAACCAGCACGGTTACCAAAGGCACCAGAATCAGAATGGATTTCCATCGGTGAGCGAAAACCAGTGCAATAATGGCAGGGATCAGGTACACCAACCCGATATAACGAGTATTGATTATCAGAAAGAACGCGAGTGTGAATCCAACCGCCGAAAGGATTGAAAAGCGGTTAATCAGAACAATCAGGAACCCGGTATAAGCAAGGGTAAGGCTCAGGAAAAAGGAATCGCTCATGATCATGGTATGGGTGAACCAGACCGAAGGAGCCAGCCAGAGAAAGGCATCGGGCAACCAACCCATCCAGCCGCCGGGAAGGGAATAGAAATACCGGAGTGTCAGCAGTAAAAACAGACCAGTCAGCAAATAAAGGAATGCGTGAACAAAAACGGTAAAGTGCAACGAGGGCCATAGACCATTAATTCCACCCAGCAACCAGGAATAGCCAATGGGACGGAATCCGTTTAAATGAAAAAATTCGGATGAAACCACGTAGCTTCCGGAATCGCCGGTAATAACCGGATCGGGGTAAGTGGCAATTAACAGGAGAAAGCAAACCAGCCAGATGACCAAACCAGCCAACAGATGCAGCTTTGTTTCCCGATGTGACAGAAAACCAGCCAGCGATTTCTGTTCAGCCTGAATGAGGATCGGAGTATTTTTAAGGGACAACTTTTTGGCCATGATTAAAAATACACCGGTGTGAAGCGTAATTAAAAGGAACCGGGGATATTATGGTTAGGGCAGTCTGAAGGCACCTCACTTACCGACTGGCATCAGACGGTAAATCTTTCCAGGGTTTTCTATGGAAAAATAGATCCATCCATCCGGACCCTGAGCAATGTCTCGCACACGGCCGATTCCAGGAAGCAATTCCTCCTGTCCAATCACAGAATTCCCATTCAGAATCACCCGACGGATGTGAGTGTAACTGAGCGATCCTGCCAGCAGGCTGCCTTTCCACCCGGGATACCGATCGGAGGTAACCAGTTCGAGCCCGCAGGGAGCAATGGATGGCGTCCAGACCAGCACGGGTTGTTCCATCCCTTCCTGGTGGGTTTTGTCGGTAATTTTGGTCCCGCTGTAATTGACGCCATAAGTGATTACCGGCCAACCGTAATTGATCCCTTTCCGGATGATATTGATTTCATCTCCGCCCTTGGGTCCATGTTCATGGGCCCACAGAATTTGCCGTGTTGAATCCCACAACATGCCTTGCGGATTCCGGTGACCATAGCTGTAGATACTTGGAATCGCCCCCGCTGTTTTTAAAAACGGATTATCGGAGGGGATCCGGCCATCATCATGGAGACGGTGGATTTTACCGGAGTGGTTGGTTAGATCCTGAGCATTTTCCTTGCTGCCTCTTTCACCAATGGAAAGAAACAGATATCCGTCTTTATCAAAGGCAATTCTCGAACCAAAATGGACATTTCCGCCGGATGGAGGGGTTCCTGTCAGCAGTATTTTTTGTTCTGACAGGGTGGTTCCGTTCAGTTCGGCCCGCATCAGCCGTGTGTTTCCTTCGCGTGAACCCTTGGTCGTGGTGGAGTAAGACAGATAAATCCAACGATTTCTGGCAAAATCAGGATGGGCTTTAACATCGAGAAGTCCCCCTTGTCCATTCAGCCAGACTTCGGGGACACCAGTGACTTTCTGAAGGGGTTTACCCGGAGCGGAACGATAAAGGGTTCCCGGTTTATCGGTGATAAGCCAATCACCGCCGGGAAGAAATTCGATGGCCCAAGGACTGGTCAGGCCAGAAACCATTTCTTCCGCACGAACAGGGGAAGAAGTTGGTGGTGTCTGATCGGCGTTGTGAAAAAGCCAGGCAGAACCGATAAAAAGGAAGGGCAGAAGAGATGGAATCAGATTCATGATAATCAATGAATTTTATCGCGGAACATGAAGTAAACCGCACCCAGCAGGCAGAGTCCGGCCCACAGGTAGTCAAGTTTCAGAGGTTCCTTCAGGTACATCACTGAAAAGGGAACGAATACCGATAGCGTGATTACCTCCTGAATAATTTTCAGCTGACCGACCGATAAGGTGTTGTAGCCAATGCGGTTGGCCGGCACCTGAAGCAGGTATTCGAACAGGGCAATGCCCCAACTGACCATGGCGGCGATAATCCAGGGCCGGTTATTCAGTTCCTTCAGATGGGCATACCAGGCAAATGTCATAAAGACATTGCTGAGGATGAGCAGGGATATTGAAATGAGAACGTGATTCATAGGGTTTCCGTTTATTTTGCAAAAATACGGAAAAGCAGGATACCAAGAGTTGTGAGTGACCAAACAGGTTGGTTTCCTGAAAACGATGCATGGTTGTAAGGAATTCCAAAACCAACCGACCAATCCCAAAAACAGGACTATCGATGAAAAAAATCCTGATACTGCTTCTGCTTGTCGTGATACTGATCGCCTGGTTTCTGCTGCCTGCAGAGATGAGAAATCAATTGTCGCTTGCTGGTGTCCAGGCAAATCTGCAAACATGGTCCCGGTGGGTTGATCAAAACCTGATTGTCGCAATCATTTCATTTGGATTGATTTACGCGGTGTCGGTGGCCTTCAGTCTGCCGGTGGCGACGATTCTCACTATATCAAGTGGCGCCTTGTTTGGATTCTGGATCGGAATGCCACTGGTGGTGGTGTCTGCCTCGGTTGGGGGGCTGATCGCTGCCTGGATGGCCCGAACAGTGTTGCGGGACTGGGTAATCAGGAAAGCCGGTTCAAGGCTGACAGCCTTTGATGAAGGTGTAAAAAAGGATGGGGCCTTTTACCTTTTTGCCCTCCGTCTGGTTCCGGTCTTTCCCTTTTTCCTGGTGAATCTGGTATCAGGACTCAGCGCCATACCATTGCGCACCATTTTCTGGGTGACGGCGCTGGGAATTATTCCGGGCACATCGGCTTATGTTTTTGCCGGACTTCAGATTTCCCACCTGTCCAGTCTGAGTGGCATTTTGTCACCGGGCATGCTGGTGGCATTCACCATTCTTGGCATTACGCCATTGATATCCAAAAAAATTCTGACCGGAATTCAATCACGGAAAGTGTACAACCGGTTTAAAAAACCAAAGCAGTTTGACTATAACCAGATTGTCATCGGAGCTGGCGCCGGCGGATTGGTGACAGCTTACATCGGCGCGACAGTCGGTGCGAAAGTTGCCCTCATCGAACGGCATAAAATGGGTGGCGATTGCCTGAATTATGGGTGTGTTCCATCGAAGGCGCTGATACATGCGGCACGTCTGGTGCATGATGCCGGTAAAGTATCAGAGTTCGGAAGCAACGCCGTGTCTGTCGATACAGCAAAAGTAATCGAACGTGTGAAACGGGTGATCAAAGCCATTGAACCCCATGATTCGGTTGAACGGTATACGGGATTGGGTGTCACAGTGATTCGCGGTGATGCACGATTGGTCGATCCGTGGACGGTGGAAGTGAATGGGACTAAACTAACCGCGCGGACCATTGTTCTGGCAACCGGCGCTGAACCGCTTGTACCTCCATTTCCCGGTCTGGATCGGGTCAGTTGGGTGACCTCCGATACGCTCTGGAATCTGGATGAATTGCCTGCTCATCTGGTCATGCTGGGAGGCGGTCCCATCGGTGTGGAGTTGTCTCAGGCATTAAACCGGCTGGGGACCCGGGTCACCATCGTGGAAATGGCATCGCAGATCATGGGCAGGGAAGACCGGGATGTGGCCGATCTGATCCGAAATAAATTACAATCGGAGGGCATTCAGATTCTTACCGGTCGAAAGGCCCTCAGGTTTGAGAAAACAGCAGGAGACCAGTCTGTTCTGATTCATGCGGCAGCTTCAGGCGAGCCGGATGAACAGTCGCTTGCCTTCGATACAGTCATGCTGGCTCTGGGCAGAAAATCCCGTCAGGGATTTGGTATGGCAGAACTGGGAATTGCTTTGCGGAAAAACGGTACGATTGAGGCCAATGACCTGATGCAGACTAATTTTCCCAACATTTATGTTGCAGGTGATGCAACAGGTCCGTACCAATTCACACATGTAGCTGCCCATCAGGCGTGGTATGCGGCGGTAAACGGATTGTTTTCTCCGTTCTGGAGTTTCAAAGCCGATTACCGGGTGATTCCGTGGGTGACGTTTACCGATCCGCAGGTGGCACGGGTTGGTTTGTCTCTGACCTCAGCAGCCGAATCGGGAATTTCTGTTGAGGAAACAACGTATCATTTCGATGATCTGGACCGGGCGATTGCTGATGGAGAAACGGCCGGATTTATCAGGGTGTTAACACCACCAGGAAAGGACTCCATTCTCGGGGTGACCATCGTGGGCGACCAGGCAGGTGAATTGCTGGCCGAATGGGTGTTGGCCATGAAACATGGCATCGGATTGAATCAAATTCTGGGAACCATTCATGCCTACCCGACCAAAGCCGAATCGGCCAAGTATGTCGCCGGTGCCTGGAAACGGGCTCATAAGCCTGAGAAACTTCTGAAATGGACAAAGTGGTTTTTTGAGTTAAGTGTGAAAAGTTAGAAGAAAATTCAAGGGAGCAGAGAACAGAAATCAGTGATCAGTAAAAACCCGGACCCCGAATGCCGAATCCGGTGGTTGCATTTCGACTTCGCTCAATGACCAAAGTTTACCCCGATGAAGTCGGGGAAGCCACAAGGATGAGGATTGCTGAAAGTCCGGCACTGACGGATATCGAGGGGACAAGGGTTTTAAAGTGACAAGTGACAAGTGACGAGAAAATACATTTGACTGGTGATTGGTGAATGGTGATGGAAAAACCCGGACTCTGAGGTGAAAGTTTATCCCGATGAAATCTGGTAAGTGCGGGGACCGGAAACAAAAAAAACCGGAAATTGAATAATTTCTTTGATCCGGAAAAATTTTTAAAGGAATTAACATGCAACCATTAATTGTGTATTCAGCCTCGTGGTGCAATGACTGTCAGGCTTTGCGTTCCTGGATGGATGACCATCACGTGAATTATGAAATACGGGATATTCAATCGGATCCGGTTCATCGCGATAACTTACGAAACGGAATCGGGAAAGAAGCCGTGCCGCATTTACTCATGAACGGGCAATGGATTCGTGGCTATCAGGTGGGAAAAGCCTTCGATCCGGAGTGGTGCCGTGATCTCTTTACCCGGTTGGAAATTCCATTCAACAGTCGGAAGGTCAGTATATGACACTTGCTGGTTTTCTGCTGCTGTTTACCCTTTCCTTTGATCACAATTTTGCAGACTGGGATGCACTGTTGAAACGATATGTAACGGTGACTGAAAACGGAAAAGTGACCCGGGTCGATTACACCGCCCTGAAAAAAAAAGAAGCCGAATTGGATCGGGTGCTTGTGACTCTCAGCAGGGTTTCACAACAGGAATTTAACAAATGGACCCGTAATCAGCAGCAAGCCTTTCTGATAAATGCCTATAATGCCTTCACCTGGAAACGGATTTTGCTTGATTGGCCTGTAAATTCAATCAAAGATGCTGGTGGATGGCGTGGGCCATGGAAAACTGCTTTTTTCACCCTGCTTGACGAGGAACGGCACCTCGATTGGATTGAACATGAGCAATTGCGTCCGGTGTACAATGATCCGCGCATTCATTTTGCGGTGAATTGTGCCAGCAAAGGATGTCCTCCGTTGCGTGGGGAAGCCTATCGGGCCAGCGACCTTGACAGACAACTAGAAGAACAAACAAGGTTGTTTTTATCGAATACTGCCGAAAACGAAGTGAATGTGAAATTGAAAACACTTCGCCTGTCGAAAATCTTTGATTGGTTTGAAGATGATTTTACGCAGAACAATCAATCTGTCGGGAAATGGGTGAGTCAGTACCTGCCTGAAATGGCGAAAAGTTCCTTTAAATGGAAAGTGACCTACACCGATTATGACTGGTCTCTGAATGGAAAGTAAGACCGTTACCATCATCATTCCGGTCTGGAAGGATGCAGATCCGTTAAAACGGTTGCTCGCTGAGTTGGTTATCCTGAATCCACAACCGGAAGTGATTGTGGTTCAGACTGAAGAAGAAGTTCCGTTTTCAGCAGATCCGGTCTGGGAAAAAAATCTGATGGTACTCTGTGCTCCAAAAGGACGTGGGTCGCAAATGAATGCAGGTGCCCGGGCTGCTTCCGGAGATGTTTTTTTATTCCTTCACGCCGATTCCATTCTGATGCATGATTTCTGGGAATCTTTTCATGACTGGTTGGTACATGCTCATGATGTGATGGGTGGTTGTTTCCGGTTCAGTTTGCCACATGCGACTGGATTCTGGCCACGCCTATACGAAATCATGGTGTGGATCCGGGTCAATGGATTGAACCTGCCCTACGGTGATCAGGGTTTTTTTATCCGACGACTGGCCTGGAATCAAGCCGGCCCGTTTCGCGACTGGCCGCTGATGGAAGATCTGGAATGGTGGCGCCGGGCTGGCAGGAAAATACGGCTTAAAAAATTGTCCATTCCGCTTGGAACGTCATCCCGTCGGTTTGAACGCCGGGGATGGGGGAAAAGCGCCATCCGGAATATATCTATTCTGACTTTGTATTTACTTGGAATAAAACCTGAAACTTTAAAAAAACTCTACACTTAGGAGACGTTCATGGCCGATTATTATGATTCCAAAGACCTGAAGAAATTTGGGAATATCACCCGGGTCAATCCTGAACTCGGGAATAAATTCTTTGACTATTACAATGCCTCAATGGCTGAAGGTGCATTGACAGCCCGCGAGAAATCCCTCATTGCGCTGGCAGTCGCTCATGCACTGAAATGTCCGTATTGCATCGATGCCTACACGTCTTCCTGTCTCGAAAAAGGGGCCGATGAGCAGCAAATGAGTGAAGCGGTCCACGTGGCAGCTGCTATGGCTGCCGGAATTTCACTCGTTCACTCGGTTCAGATGATGAACCACATCGATAAACTGAGTATATGATCCGATCCAATCCGGCCGATCAGATTCCGTTTCTCACTACCCAGTCGGTCTCCTTCGCCGATCGGGTGGCTCAGGCTGGGTATCATCCGCTGAAGCCAGCAAAGGACATCCGTATTCTTCAATTGAACGTGGGTAAATGGTGCAATCAGGCGTGCAGGCATTGCCATGTGGACGCCAGTCCGATACGCACAGAAACGATGCCGGAATCCGTTGCCCGGCAGTGCATGGAACTGGCTGCTTCCATTCCATCCATCGATACGGTGGATCTGACTGGTGGTGCACCCGAAGGACATGCCGTTTTTCAGTATTTGGTGACTGAATCGAAACGGCTGGGTAAGAAGGTGATTGACCGGTGCAACCTGACCATCCTTTCCGAGCCAGGTTTTGAATGGGTGTCGCCATTTCTGGCCGACCATGAGGTGGAGATAGTGGCGTCGCTACCGCATTTTTCACAGTCGCGTACCGATCAGCAACGCGGACTGGGGGTGTTTGACCGGTCTGTAACCGGTTTAAAGCGCCTGAATGAATTGGGATACGGACGGTCACCGAAACATCCGCTGTATCTGGTTTACAATCCGACCGGATTGTTTCTTGCTGGCAATCAGGGTGAATTGGAACGGGAATACAAGACGGAGCTTAAACGTCGGTTTGATATTGAATTTACTGGCCTTTACGCATTGAATAATCTGCCGGTCAGCCGGTTTCTCGATTCGCTGGTTCGTGCAGGTAAGCTGGAAGATTACATGGAAGTGCTTACCACCAACTTTAATCCCGGAACCATTGACGGCCTCATGTGCCGGCATCAGATCAGCGTGGGATATGACGGATCGGTGTACGATTGCGATTTTAATCAGATGCTGGAACTGAAAGTGGCAATAACACCCACTGTTTTTGACTTTGATCCCGATCTGTTTACGCAGCGGACCATCATGACGTACGATCATTGTTATGGCTGCACGGCTGGTGCAGGCTCTTCCTGCGGAGGGTCCATTCAGTGAGTAAAAGCCATCTGGCCTGTTTTGTTAAAACCCCTGACCTGTCCCCGGTTAAGACACGACTGGCAGCAGACATTGGGACTGAAGAGGCGACCCGATTTTACCACCGGTCTGTGGATGCAGTTCGTCAGTTATTTGACAGCCTGAATCAGGAAACGACGTGTACCTGGGCCGTTGCAGAATCCGACGGACTTGCTCATCCGCTGTGGGTGGGGTATCCGGTTCTGTCACAGGGAGTGGGTGGATTGGGAGACCGGTTGGCGTGGGTTCACCAGCAGCAACGAAAACTGGCAGGCCTTACTCTGATGATTGGCAGTGATGCGCCCCAGGTCTCTGCAGAATTGATACGACAAACGGTGCAGGTATTATCGGTTTCAGATGTTGTGTTTGGCCGGGCCGCTGATGGCGGATTCTGGATAGTGGGTTCCCGCATTTCCATTCCGGATTCTGTATGGAAATCCGTTATTTACAGTGATTCTGCAACCATGCGGTCGTTGGTTGATGCCATTATTGGATGGAAACCTGCAGTCACAATAGATACTGATTCGCTCCCGGTCCTGACCGATGTGGATACCCTCGTCGACCTGCAGATTCTGCCATCAGAAATGAAACACTGGAATCCGGCTCTGTTACATGAATGGAAAGAGGACCTGATTTCCTGGATAGGTGATTAACCAGGTGACTCTTTTTCCGGTATTCCTCATCTGATCTGCAGTGCTTTCAGAGGATGTTATGATTGGTCCGATTTTCCTTGTCACTTTTCTGGTGATCTTTCTGCTGATCGGTGAGTGGAGACCCCGGTTACCGGTTCGGATATCCCGGATGAAACGATGGATGATAAATATCGGAAGTGGGGCAGGGGCTTCACTGGTTGCCGGTCTGATCTGGTTCCTTCCGCTGAAACTGATCCCTGATTTTTCCCTGAACGGACTCGATGCGATAAATCCCGACGCCTTCAACTGGATGCGGCTGATTCTGCTGTTTCTGGTATATGATCTGGCCTTATGGGGCTGGCACAAGCTGATGCATGAGGCCGACTGGTTGTGGGTATATCACCGGTTTCATCATCTGGATGCCGAACTGGATACCACCACCGGACTGCGTTTTCATCCCATGGAATTTGTTCTTTCCGGGGCCTGGAGATTGGTGATATTGCTGATCCTGAATCCGTCACCCGCCGAATGGCTGCTGGTGACGCTCACCGCCTCCTCTTTTGCCTTGTTTCACCATAGCCGGATCCGGTTGCCCGCTAAACTGGATAACCTGCTGTCGCTTGTTGTAGTCACCCCCGACTGGCATCATACCCATCACCATCCTGACCGGGCCACCCATGATTCGAATTACGGCGTGATTCTGACTGCCTGGGACCGGCTGTTCCGGACAGCACGGCAGGCACCGGATGAACGACTTGGACTTTATGGAGCTTCACCTACCGATTCCTGGTCGGTGGGTGCAATGATGAGGTTGTGGTAGAGGGTACCTGTTTCAGGATGATGGAACCGGACTGCCAACAATATTGATATTTACCTGGGATATAGATCCCTGCCTGCTTAGGGGTAACAGACCTGACGCCAGAAAGATGGGCGTTTTTAGATCAAGTTTTGGATCGGAAGGAAATGAGTGTGGTAATCAAACCAGCCCGAATAGGGAGGGAAAGGCGGAACACCCGCCTTTCCTGGTCCAATTATTTTCCGGTTTATTTTAATGCTGAGGCTTCGCTGGTTTCCAGATCAGAGATGCAACAATGGCGATGGCAAGAATGCCACCCACGATTCCGAGTGAAAGCAGAACCGGAATTTTGATCCAGCTGACGATGATCATCTTAATTCCCACATAAACCAGAATCACGGCCAACGCATATTTCAGGTAGGTGAACAGATTCATGATGCCAGCCAGCGCAAAATACAGCGATCGCAGACCAAGAATAGCAAACACGTTCGAGGTGTAAACGATAAACGGATCGGTGGTGATGGCGAAAATGGCCGGAATGGAGTCAACCGCAAACACCAGATCGGTGAATTCGATCACCAGTACCACGATGAAGAGCGGGGTTGCCCATAGTTTGCCATCAATCCGTGTGAAAAACCGGTTGCCCTGATAGTCGGGAGTGACATTGATAAACCGCTTGGCCAGTTTCACCAGCGGATTTTTCTCTGGCTCCAGCTTCTTCTCTTCTTCCAAGCCCATCTTCAGACCGGTCAGGATCAGGAATCCGCCAAAAATGTAAATGATCCAATGAAACTCCTGAATGAGCGCAGCGCCCGCCAGAATCAGGATAAAGCGCATGACCAGCGCGCCGAGAATCCCCCAGAACAGGACTTTGTGCTGATACTCGGAAGGAACAGCGAAATAGGTAAACACCATGACGAAAACGAAAATGTTATCGACGCTGAGGGACTTTTCGATCAGATAACCCGTGAGGAATTCCACTGCCTTGGTGGACCCCATGTACTGCCAGACACCCAGATTGAAAACGAGAGCAAGACTGATCCAGATGGCGCTCCAGATCAGCGCACTTTTTACCGTGACGGTTTGCGACTTGCGGTGAAAGACCCCGAGATCGAGCAGCAGCAATATCAGGATGAAGGCATTAAAAATGACCCAGTGCCAGATGGTGATTTCCATGGAGTTCCTTTAAAATAAAACCAGTATAACATCCGGTCAGCCTGTTTCGTTTCCGGATTGTCAGGGGATCTTCGTCAAACTGTCGGTTTCCCAAGTGTGATAATGGTCATTGAAATGTAGTGTTTGTATCTTACATAAATGAAGTCTAAACAAGAAAACCAGATAAACCGCCCGGATCCTCCACCTGAAACCATTCTGGAAAACAACCTGACTTACACTCTTTTTCCCTGGAGCAAACAGAAGGGTCTGAATCCCCTGGTGATTGACCGGGCGGAAGGCGTGTATCTGGTGGATGCTACCGGCAAGCGCTACCTCGACTTCTCATCCGGATTAATGAATGTGAACATCGGACATGGCAATCAGCGGGTGACGGATGCGGTCGTGAAACAGATGCAAAAGGTCAGCTATATCACCCCCGGGCATGTGACAAACGTTCGCGGCAAATTGGCTAAAAAACTTGCTGAATTAGCAGGTGAGTCCTTCGGGAAAACCTTGTTCACGGTTTGTGGAGCCAGTGCGGTGGAAAACGCCATCAAACTGGCACGGATGGCAACGGGCCGTCATAAAATCATTGGCCGGTACCGGGCTTTTCATGGTGCATCGTATGGTGCGCTTTCTGCTGCCGGCGATCCGCGGCGTCTGGCCATGGATTCCCAGCAGGTTCCAAACATGATTCATGTGGAAGATCCCTATTGTTACCGGTGTCCGTTCGGGCAACAGGTCGGAGCCTGCAGGTATGAATGTGTTTCACACATCAGACGGATCATTGAATTTGAGGGCCGGGAAAGCGTCGCCGCCATCCTCATGGAAGGGGAAAGCGGGACGAGCGGATGTATTAAGTATCCGCCTGACTATTGGCGGCAGCTCAGGGAACTCTGCGATGAGTACGGCATTCTGCTCATTGCCGATGAAGTCATGTCTGGCTTTGGCCGCACCGGTAAGTGGTTCGGATTCCAGCACCACGGCGTTGTACCCGACATGATCACCATGGCAAAAGGCATCACCTCGGGGTATCTGCCACTCGGTGCACTGATGATCAGTAACCAACTTGCAGCACTGTTCGATGATAAAGCGCTCATGCTGGGATTAACTTACGCCGCGCATCCGGTCAGTTGTGCTGCTGCGCTCGAAGTGCTTTCCATTTATGAAGATGATGAGTTGATTAACCGTGCTGCCGAAACGGGAGCACTTGTTGAACATCACGTTGCTGGATTGATCGCCCGGCATCCATCCATTGGTGATTTCAGAAATACCGGACTGTTGGGCTGTCTGGAACTGGTGAAAGACCGGCAAACAAAAGAACCGCTGGTGCCCTACAATGCAAAACCTGCAGAAATGGGCGTGATGAATACCATTGCCAGCCGGTTGCGGGAATTGGGTTTGTTAACTTTTATCCGGTGGAATTATGTATTTATTGCACCCCCGCTGACCATCAGTCCGGAGGAACTTCAACTGGGAATTGACAGGTTGGATGAAGCACTGTTGCTGGCTGATGAGGCCATTGGAAAAAACTGATGTTCCGATCCGTAACCATATTCAGTTCAACTTCTCCAGACAACGACCCGAGCAGAAACCTAACCAACCAGACAGGACACGTTTAATCATGGATTCATTACTGATTTGTCCACGCTGCCAGGAACCACTGGAACGACGGTCAACGGGTATTCTCATCAGGGAATCGGCTTTCGACCTGATGATGTGCGGGAAATGCGTCACCGCCACCCCGGCTGTGGGAAGACTGTATTTTTTCACCGAGACGCGCGACATGCTTTCCGATGATCTGGTGGGACCGTTTCAGACATTGATTAACCTGCTCGGTCAGCCACCAGCGGTCTATGAGGATTTTCTGGAGAAGAAGGCAGCCCGCAAAGTGTATGATATTTACGCCGGTATGCAGCCGTTCAATGAATCCTCAGTTGCCTTCGAACCCTTTATTGAAAAAATCACTCCGCGGTTAAAACCCGGCGAGGTTATTCTCGACACCTGGTGCCGCACCGGCTGGACTCCCGGCTACCTGAGCGGATTGTTTCCCGATCAGCAGATTGTGTCGGTATGGGAAGGAAACAATGATACACTTGGCTATCCCGGTTTCTGGTATTGGTATGGCGAAAACCGGTTGCCCGACAGGGTTTCGGTTCTGTTTCACTCCATGAATCAACCGCTTCCCCTTCTCAGCCAGTCGGTGAAACTGGTGTACGGTCTCGATACCATGCACCGGTACTCCATGAGCAACGTGGTGAATGAGTTGCTTCGGCTGCGCACATCAGACGGACTCATTTTCTTCCCACACGTTCACATGTCGAACCACGAACCCGATCCCTTTTTTGAACGGGGCGGATCCATCCGGCATGGAAAAGAGTACGACTTCTACTTTAAAAAACGCCTGAAAGACCTTCCGCTGAAAGGACTGGTCCTTTCCGAACCGGTGCTGTATGATCGCCCCGAAACCATTCAGGCAGAATCCTCTCCCGATCAGCCGGAATACAACGGTCTGCTCGCCATTCTTCCCAATTCGTTTCCTGTTGTTCCGCTTAAAAAACGCCCGGTTCCTGGTCTGAGTGGCTCCGATCTGCACATCATTGTCAATCCGGCCATCCGGCTGGATCTGAACCGTGGAATCGCCACGCTGGATCCGGCTTACCGCAACGACACGGTCAGCTACTTTCTGTTCCGGCATCCTATTTTCAAAAAACAATTCAGTGACTTTCCGGTTGATCTGTCGGTAACCGACTGCAAAATCCTGTACCTGGCCGGGGAAGGATTGTCGGTCGATGAAATCCGGCAAAAACTCCCTCTGCCTGAATCCGAATTCGAGTCCAGACTCACACACCTCATTGATTTGAAAGTGTGTTCGGTTTTCCGGGTACCCTCTTCCACCTTCCGGTTGCAGTTTCTTCATTCCACCCAGCAGTTGCACACCTCCATGGATCAGATGACGCTGGCCCATCTGTGGAAAAAAACGCAGGATCACGCTCCTGATACCCAATGGCTGGTTTCAGGAGCAGACGGATCGGGTTATACCTTTTCGCAAGCCGATGAACTGGTTGGTCTTATCAGAAACCGGTTGTTGCAGCAAAGATTCCGGCCGGGTGACCGTATTCTGATTCAGTCCCCCTTTCAGGAAGAGGTGGCCCTGATTATCTGGGCGGCTGTTCTGGAAGGCATGGTGGCGGTTCCCATCGATCCGGCCCTGCCTGCCGACAACTGTCAACGGATTATTGAACAGGTGAAACCGTCACTCATATTTGCGCATCCTGGTTCGCCGGTTACCAATGTGACACTGACTGTTCCACTCATCGAAACCGATGATCCTGAAGTAAACAACAGCGGCAACTTCCCAACGCTTTCCGGCTGGCTCGAGGAATCGGATGGTGGGTCCTATCCGACCAGGTCTCCGGGACCCGAAGATCTGGCTGTTATTTTGTTCACATCTGGAACAACCAATCTGCCCAAGGGAGTTTGTCTGTCTCACCGGGCTATGTTCCGCAGTACCTGGAATGCAGAAAAAGCATTCGGGATGAATGAAGAAACCCGTTTTCTCTCACCCGGCGATGCCTTTACCATGAGCGGACTCAGGAATCCGGTCTTTGCCACCGTTGCAGCCGCTTGTCCGGTCATCATTGCCCCGGCGGAAGACCGTGGCCATTTACCGGCCCTGCTTGATATCCTCTACCGCAATCAGGTCACCCACATGAGCACCGTTCCTGCGTTTCTAAGACAGGTGCTGGCTTTCAGGGAACACCTTCCTGTTTATGCATTTAATCATCTAAAGCTGGTTCTCTGCACCGGAACGGCACTTCCGGATGCTGTGAAAACCGGATTTGAACAACTGACATCCGTTCCGGTTTTGAACTATTACGGCCTGACGGAAACTTCGGGTATCTGCGTGTCACAACGAGCCGGTGAAGAACCGGTACCGGATTCCATTGGTAAACCGGTCGATTGTCTGGCGCATGTATTAGATCCGGATGGAAATCTGATACGGGATGATCAGCCGGGCGAACTGGCCATCTTCAGTCTGAATCTCATGTCGGGATACTGGAATCAGCCGGGATCCAATCCCGGAACGGGATATTTCTTCACAGGCGATCGCGTGGTTCGTCTGCCTGGCGAGGATATTCTGATCAAGGGACGGATTCGGGACATCATCAAAACCCGGGATGGCAATATTCTGATTCCGGATGAACTGGAATCGGTTCTGGTTGCACATCCCGATGTGGAACATGCAGGTGTGGTTTCAAAGACGAGTTCAACCGGTGAGGAGCGTATTTTTGCAGCTTTGGTTCTACGCACGGGCGTTTCCATCGACTCCATTCAATCTGGTTTGAACCAGTTTATCACCAGTCATCTGGGGCCGGGGAAATTACCCGACCGGTATTTCAAAGTGGAATCCATTCCCTCTGGCGTAAATGGAAAAACACTGCGCACACAATTAGCCAATTTGTTACCCACCGATTAAGGAAACCATGCTGAATCCTCAATTACTTTTCAAGCGCGCTTTTCAACCCGATTCACCCGATGATCTGTATCTGATTACCGGGAGCGGACAGTACACGTATGGTGATCTGGCGTTGGCCTGCCGCCGGTTCAACGCCTGGCTGGTTGCCAATCATTCCTCTGATAACGAGATACTGATTGCGCTTTCCGATCCATGGCATCAGGCGGTGGTGATTTACACGCAGTTGCTGTCGGGCAAACCCGTGCTGATTGCCGATGCCGGAACCACGCCTGCCGGATTGAAATCGCTAATTGAAAAAACCGGCGTGAAAGTGGTCGTTTCGGATCAGACGGTTCCCGGAGTGTCCGCTGAAGTCCGTGTGCTGACTCCCGGTTCCGCAGTCAAAAAAACCGGGTCCCTGCTTTCGAAATTTATCAAAACCACAGCACCCGATTCCGCGGCAGAACCATCACTGGTCTCGATTCTTTCTTCCGGTGATGCACTTAATCCGGCCCCGGTTACTGTCCCATCCGAAACGTTGGCTTACGTGTTATTTACCTCGGGGACGACATCAGAACCCAAAGGGGTCATGATCTCTTACGGAGCACTGATTGCCCATCTGGAAACCTTCCGGAACGTTTACGGATACAAACCCGGCGACCGGATGCTGAATATTTTACCCGGTCATCATGCTGATGGTCTGATTCAGGGTTTGTTTCTGAACGCCTGGTGCGGATCGGCCTGGGTTCGACCATTCGGATTTTCCATTCAAACCATTCCCGACCTGTTTCAGGCTTTCAAACGGTATCGGATCACCCATTTCGTGACTGTCCCGACCATGCTGATGTTCATGCAGAAAATGTCGGAAGGATTCACCGATTCGCTGAATAGCCCCGATTTCAGATACTCCCTTTCCAGCGCCAGTAAACTGGAAGTGTCCTTATGGGAATCGTTTGTTTCCACCTTCGGAAAACCCCTGTATAATATGTACGGTCTTACCGAATCGGTTACCGGTGGCATTTTTTGCGGTCCGTCTGCTGATATCATGAAGATCGGAACCATTGGTAAGCCGGTGGATTGTGAGATCCGGATTGATCGGGAACCCGGTCAGGATTCCGGACCGGGTGAATTATTTCTGAGGGGCCCCAACCTGTTGACTGGATATTACCGGAATCCGGCAGCAACATCAGAAGTGATGGCAGATGGATGGTTTAAAACCGGTGATCTTGCAATGGTGGATGAAGATGGATTTGTTCACATAACCGGCCGGAAGAAAAACCTGATCATCCGTGGTGGAGTAAATGTGTATGCCGAAGAAGTGACGGCTGCTATTAACCGGAATCAGGCCGTGCTGGAATGTCTCGCGGTCGGATTTCCCGATGACACCTGGGGTGAGCGGGTTCTGGTAGCCGTTCATCTAAAAGAAGGTCAGCATCCATCCGAACAGGATATTCTTCAGGCAAGCCGGGAGTTTCTGGCCCCCGAGCACGTCCCCGATCAGATTGTGTTTCTGGGTGATTTACCCAAAGGTCCGGCAGGGAAAGTTAAAATCAACGAAGTCCGGGAATTGATTCAGAAGAAAATCAGCGAAGGTGCGTCCCATCCTTCAAACGCCACTGATACCCACGACCGGGTGTTCCGCATTGCCGCAAAGGCATTCAGCAGTCCGGTTCAATCGTTGACCGAGCAGACCAATGCGGCTTCGACCCGCGGCTGGGATTCTCTCGGTCACATGAACCTGGTCACAGGACTTGAAAAGGAATTTGGCATCCGGTTTTCGACCCGGGATGTCATTTCCATCGATTCACTCGGAACCGCTATCCGGATGGTCAATGAACGACGTAAAAACTGAGCAGCGGTTTCCCGGCCCGGGTGTCTGGCTAACCGTCCTTCTGGCTGCTGGAGGCCTGGCAGTCTGGTTGCTGTCGGCAGAAACCGGAGCTATTAAGGCGGCATTGAACCAGCAGGCACAGGAGCGATTGCTGCAAATCAGAACCAAAACCGAAACCCCGGTTGTGGTATTTCTGGGCTCCTCGATTCTGAAACATGCGGTTCCTTTCGATAACTCCTTTGAAACAGCATTTACCCAAAGGACAGGAAAAGTCGTAAAATCTGTCCGGTTCATTCGGTATCAGGGATCGGCATTGGACTACCTGCCTGTATTGGATATGATTATTCAACATCCGCCCGATTTGCTGGTGATTGATCAGTCCTTACTGCTGACGAACCGACCGACACCGGCCGAAAGTCCGCTTGAAATTTTCAGGGGAAAGATTCGATCACTTGCCGGAGCAGAGGACAATTTTCTCAAATTTGCCCTCCGTGCCAATTCTCCCGAGGATGAGACAGAATTTCTGACCAATAAAAGAAACAAGCGTCAGCTGAAACGGGAAGTAAAACCAGAGGAACTGGAATCGAAAGCAGATGGTCTCAGCCAGGGTTTTCTTTCCGATCATCCACTACTGTCTCCCGACCTGATTCAGCGCTTGCTCGATCTATCGGCAATGGGCACCCGAATCCGGATTCTGGTATTGCCTCGAATTGCCCAATTTGAAAAAAACCCAATTTTAGTTGGATTGAAAACCCAATTCACGTCCGAATTCAGCCGTGCGTTTTCAGATAGTCAGGCAGTTGCTATCTGGCCGTCCATTCCGGTACCTGAAAACAGGCTGTTCCGTGATCCGGGACATCTGAACATTCAGGGCCGCCGACAGTTACTTCCTGCCATTATTCAACTGGTCAATCAGGAGGTGTATGCAGATTCTGTCCGTTGAATTCACCCTTTTTCTGACCGGATCCATTCTGCTGCTTGCCGTGGCTAACCGGCTGGCCTGGCCCTGGCTGATGGCGTTGACCGGAATGGTGTTTCTGGCCATCATGATGCCATGGTCTCTGGTGTTTTTTGGGTTTTCAGCCGTCAGTGTCTGGTGGTTGATAAGAACCGGATCGTTATCCTCCGCTGCCTGGCTGGCCGGACTTTCGATTCTCGCTGTTTTATTTGTGGTTAATAAATGGCTGACCGGGCAGGGACCCGACGTATCACCGGCCTGGATGCTGGCAACCATCGGCGTCTCTTACCTGATACCCAAGGCCATTCATCTTCTGACAGAGGTTTATAAGGGAAAGGTGGAATCTCTGTCCTTTTCCGGCTTTCTGGCCTGGTTGTTTTTTCCACTGACCATGCCGGCTGGTCCCATTCACGGTTACCCCGACTTTGAAACAAACCGTCAAGCACATTCATGGTCTTTGGATCAGGTTTCTGAAGGACTGGAGCGACTGCTTTTTGGGTATTTTAAAATTGTGGTACTGGCCAATTTTCTGGTTTCGATGAAGTTTAATCAGTGGCTCAATAGCGGTGCCGTCACCGATCCCGGGCTGGCTGGTTATCTCGATTGCATCCGGTATGGAGCTAACCTGTATTTCCAATTCTCGGGCTTTACCGATATCATTCTGGGAGCGGGGCTTTTGGCCGGATTCCGGTTACCCGAAAACTTTAACTTTCCTTTTTTGGCCGTCAACATCAATGAGTTCTGGAAACGCTGGCACATGTCGCTTACCGACTGGACCAAACGATATGTGTTTTTTCCCATTTTTGCCCAGACCAGAAATGCCTATATCGGTGTGATCTGCACAATGCTGGTGATCGGGTTGTGGCATGAACTTTCCTGGCGATATCTGTTGTGGGCGTTGTATCATGGTGCAGCTATCGCCATCTGGCAATGGTACCGGTCGGTTCGGCCTGCACCTGAAAGCAGTCCCTGGTGGAAACGGGCCATCAGTATTGTCTTTACCCTTCAGGTGGTCATCCTCAGTTTTGCCATCACCAAGGAACACAGTCTTGAAAAATCCCTGACCATTTACACCGACTTATTCCATACCATCGGGCGTTATGTATTCTTTTTTATGTAAATACCTTCCCAAACCTCTCGCCAATGGACTCATCACCGTTGTGTACCTACTGATGATTCTGTTCATCCTCTACGCCCTGGAAACACCGGGAGCCGAATTCCGGTATTTTGGGTTGTGAGATATTAACTTAAACGACTTTCCTATTTCCTCGCATGAAAATCACCACACCCTTTTTGTAGCCTGAACATTCAGATGCTCCGGGGCGACCACATCCACATGCCAGGAGATTGGTGCATGTTCGTTCAGTTTTGAAGCCAGGTTCCGGGCAGGTTGTAAGGGACAGGCAGGTTCGCAGATGGCGACTTCAATGTCGCAACCTGATCGGGAAAACCCGGTTAAACGACACTGAGAAAAGTAAACCAGTTGAAACAGATTGATACTCAGGGCGGAGTGTCAGAAAATTGACACAACAACCAAAAAACGGTCAAAAAAGAGCCAAAAAGGCATAAATCAGTGGAGGTGGCGGGATTGCCCCTTGCTTCCTATTGTTGTTGAATGTATTGAAAATTAATAGTTTTTGGTTGTCAAACTGTATATTATTACAGTGTTTTCCTCAATTCGATTGCATCACATTGACCCAGAATTGACACACAGGCTGACACATCATGGCAACAATAAACTTCTACCTTTGGCATCAAAGTACTGATGGCCTCCGTCCTATTTTTCTTGTCTACCAGGATCGGGGGAAAAAATTCAGATTCTATACAGGCGAAAAGATTGATCCCCGATTTTGGGACGAAAAGACCCAAAGAGTAAAAAGAAATGCGCGTGGCTCAATAGAGCTCAACCTTCTTTTACAGGCATTTGAAGATAGACTTCGGAAATATGTAAGGCAAGAACGGGCGGAAGGGCGGATGCCATCTGTCCAAAATGTCTCAGACTTCATCCGGCCACAAGAAACGGATCAGAAGGACTTTAATCGTATAAAATTAGATTTTCTCGAGCACAAAGCACCTTACTCAAAGGAAGCTTCAATGAAAATTTATAGGGGAATGTTCACCCACTTGGAGAGCTTTTTCAACCATCTGAAGCGAAAACCAGACTTAGCTGAACTCAACCCTGAGTTTTTGGATTCATACGTTAGCTTCCTTTATAACAAGAAGGGAATGACCGATAACACAGTCCATAAGCAAATCGGAACCTTGCGGACCTTTGTGTCATGGGCGAACAAACGGGGAGCCGGCATTCAGGGGGACTTCAGCGAGGTGAAGGTTACTAAACGCGAAGCCGCCAAAGTTTACCTGACAATGGAAGAGTTGAAGAACCTGGCCAGTTGTACTCCGGACTCCCAACGCCTGGAGCACGTCCGGGATGTGTTCATTTTTGCATGCGTGACCGGACTGCGTTATTCGGATTTGGCTCAGTTGGCACCCGAACATATATTCACATCGATAAGCATCAACGGCCAACCGGTACGGGAAATCAGGATGAACATGGTCAAGACCGAAAGGGTTGTGACGATCCCGCTCAACCGAATGGCTCTTGAAATAT